>CAMAEX010000110.1:0-6452 GCA_945832065.1 uncultured Clostridia bacterium
CAAACTCAATCGCCTTTTTCTATTCATTTGGTCTCACATCAATTGTATACCTACAGAAATTTTTCCCGGCGGGGCGGAAACCGATTGACAGAGGTAAAAAAAACATTTATAATGATAATAATCAGGCGGCGCTCGCCGCAAAATAAAGGAGGAATAAACTATGGCAGGTTTTTGTACGAAATGCGGCAGACCTCTTCCGGAAAACGGCATTTGTTCCTGCTCGATGCAGCCGGAAAATACGACACCTCCGCAGGGCGGTGCGCCGCAGCAGGGTTATATGCCTCCGCAGGGCTACGCGCCGCAACAGGGGTATGTGCCTCCGCAGGGCTACGCGCCGCAGCAAGGTTATGCGCCCCCGCAGGGCTATATGCCACCGCAGTATAACCCGGTTCCAAAGCAGGATTCCGCTTTCGTCGCCGCGCTGAAAAACCTTCCCAATCTCTTCTTGGGTTATTTCCGTGACCCCGTCGGGACCTCCCGCCTCGCTTCGGAAAAGAAGGATTTTCTCAGCGGTTTGATTATCATGGCTGCGTCTGTGATCCTTACGCTGCTCGGCACGCTGTTCTTTGCACTGGTGCATTACAGCGGCTTCGGCTATTTCGGCTTCGGCTGGGTTGCGCCCCGCTGGATCGGCATCAGCTTCCTTGCCCCGATCCTCGCCTTCGGCATTACCATCGGTCTGATCTATCTGCTCTCTCTCATTGCAAAGGCAAATTTGGACTTCCGCTCCGTGCTCGCCGTGGTCGGCGTGAACGCGATGCTCCCCGTTTGCCTGCTTGCCGTCTCAATGCTTGCGGGCATGATCTCCGTGGTCGTGTTTGAGATCTTTGCCGTCCTGATGTGCGCGGCGTGGGCCGTCAGCTTCTTCACGGCGGTATTCCAGGTGTTCAACATCAAGATGAACATCGTCAATACCCTCCTGCTGATCGCAGGCTTGGCGATTGCGTTCTATGTGGTCGTTCTGCTTGTCACATGGTTTACCACGGGCAGCGCGCATACCCTGCTTAGCTGGTTCTGATACATATTTTAAAAAGCGCCCGGCTTGTCCGGGCGTTTTTTGCGCGTAAAATCCAAAGCGGTTTAGCATTGACATTGCGGCGGAATGCGGGTATAATTCTTATTTAGAGAAATATTCATTTTCGGAGGAAGCAATATGCTGAAAAATACGGAAAAAACCATGGATAAGATCGTCGCGCTGTGCAAAAACCGCGGCTTTGTCTTCGCCGGCTCGGAGATTTACGGCGGGCTTGCGAATACATGGGATTACGGCCCGCTCGGCGTCGAGCTGAAAAATAACATCAAGCGCGCCTGGTGGAAAAAGTTCGTGCAGGAAAATCCCTATAACGTCGGTCTCGACGCGGCGATCCTGATGAATCCGCAGACATGGGTCGCCTCGGGCCACTTGGGCGGCTTCTCCGACCCGCTGATGGACTGCCGCGAGTGCAAGGAGCGCTTCCGCGCGGATAAGCTGATCGAGGATTTCTGCGCAGAGCAGGGCATTGAGCTGCAAAAGCCCATTGACTCCTTCTCTCAGAGCGAGATGAAGGACTTTATCGAGGAACATAACATTCCCTGCCCCACCTGCGGCAAGCACAATTTCACCGACATCCGTCAGTTCAATCTGATGTTCAAGACCTTCCAGGGCGTCACAGAGGACGCAAAGAACACCGTCTATCTCCGTCCCGAAACTGCGCAGGGCATTTTCGTCAACTTCGTCAATGTCCAGCGCACCACGCGCCGCAAGCTCCCCTTCGGCATCGGACAGATCGGCAAGTCCTTCCGCAATGAGATCACTCCGGGCAACTTTATCTTCCGTGTGCGCGAGTTCGAGCAGATGGAGCTGGAGTTCTTCTGTGAGCCGGACACCGACCTTGAGTGGTTTGCCTACTGGCGCGGCTTCTGCAAGCAGTGGCTGCTGTCGCTGGGCATGCGCGAGGAGAATCTCCGTCTGCGCGACCATGACCCCGAGGAGCTGTGCTTCTATTCCAAGGCGACGACCGACTTTGAGTTCCTGTTCCCCTTCGGCTGGGGCGAGCTTTGGGGCGTCGCGGATCGCACCGATTACGACCTGACGCAGCATCAGAACACCTCCAACAAGGATCTGACCTACTACGATCAGGAGAAGAACCAACGCTATATCCCCTATGTCATTGAGCCGTCCCTCGGTGTCGAGCGCAGCTTCCTCGCGTTCCTGGTCGATGCCTACGACGAGGAGGTCGTCGGGCAGGACAAGAAGGGCAACGACGATGTCCGCACCGTGCTGCATCTGCATCCGGCGCTTGCGCCCTTCAAGGCGGCGGTGCTGCCCCTGTCCAAGAAGCTCTCGCCCGCTGCCGAGGAGATTTACCGCGAGCTGCAAAAGGACTTCATGGTCGATTTCGACGACGCGGGTTCCATCGGCAAGCGCTACCGCCGCGAGGACGAGATCGGCACACCCTTCTGCATCACGGTGGATTTTGCAACCGTGGGCGACGAGAACACTCCCGCAGACCACGCCGTCACCGTCCGCGACCGCGACACGATGGAGCAGGTCCGCATTCCCATCAGCGAGCTGAAGTCCTATCTGACGGAAAAGCTCGCGTTTTAAGGAAGTGACCCCGCATGAACCAAGGTGAAAAGCGCTCCCTGCGGGAACGGCTCAAGCCCCGCGAACGGTCCCCTAAGGTTACATGGTCGCTGACGGCAGGCTTGCTCGTCTGCGCGATTCTCGGCACGCATCTGCTGTGCCAAATGATCGGCACGCTGGACTTTTCCCGCGGCCGCTTCTCCTCCTTCTTCCACGAGCCGACGATCTTCCTGCTCAACCTCCTGCCCGTGGCGCTGCTGATCGTGTTCACCTACTTTGCCACAAACCGCGCATGGCTGGCATTTTTGGTCCCCTCAACGTTGCTGCTCATCATGGAGTTTGTCAACTATTTCAAGATCGTCCTGCGGGGCGACCCCTTCGTCGCCGAGGATTTCTTCCTCATCGGCGAGGGTGCGGGCATCATCGGGCAGTATGAGCTGCATTTTCCCCTTTGGTTTTATGTTTCGATTCTCCTGCTGATCGGCGGAACGGTCGTGCTGATGCGCTACGCCAGAGGCAGAGTGCCGAAGCGCCTTTGGTGGGTGCGCGTGGCAGCCCTTTTGCTGTGCGTCGGCTTCGGCGCCATCGCGTGGAGCTGCTGGTACAGCGACCGCGCTCTCTATGAGAAGCAGCAGAATTACTCCCTCTTCAACGAATGGCGCGAGGCGGAATACCGCGCCTCCCACGGCTTCTTCTGGTCCTTCCTCCGCTCGGTGGACGAGGCGTTTCCCTCCGCGCCGGAGGGCTACTCCGAGGAGGCGGCGCAGGCGCTGCTCGGCGCGTATACCGACGAGGCGATCCCGGAGGAAAAGCGCGTCAATGTGGTTGTGACGATGCTGGAAAGCTACTCCGATCTGTCCGTGTTTGACACGATTTCCTTCACCGACGATCCCTATGCGGAGTTCCACGCCCTACAAAGCGAGAGCTACCACGGCACCCTTGTGGTGGACGTTGTCGGCGGCGGCACAGTCAATTCCGAGCGCTCCTTCCTGACGGGCAACATCTACCCGCAGCCGCGCTACCGTACCCCGTCAAACTCCTTCGTCCGCTACTTCAAGGCAAACGGCTACCGCACCGACGGCGCGCATCCGGGTTTCGACTGGTTCTACAGCCGAAACACCATCAACGAGCGCCTCGGCTTCGACCGATATCTGTTTATGGAGAACTATTTCAGCGACCTGACGGACGAGGAGCACGCGATGGATGATGTATTTTTCCCTGCGATGGCGCAGCTCTATGAAGAAGCGGCAACCGACGATACGCCCTATTTCTCCTTCTCCGTCAGCTATCAGAATCACAGCCCTTATGACGATTCGCAGCTCTTAGGGCAGGAATTTGTCTCCCACGAGGGCTTGAACGATTCCGCGTATTATCAAATCAACAACTATCTCTCCGGCGTCGCCGATACCGGCAGGCAAATGGCTGCCTATGTGGATACCTTCCGCGACGATCCGGAGCCGGTCGTCTTGGTTTTCTTCGGTGACCACAAGCCCACCTTCGGCACGGGCAACTGCTACTATGAGGATATGGGCATCTCCGCTGCGGAGAACAGTCCCGAGGGCTGCCGGAACCTCTACACCACGCCCTATTTGATCTGGGCGAACGACGCGGCGAAAGCGGTCTTGGGCTTCAGCTTTACCGGCGAGGGCAGAACGATCTCCCCGGCGTTTTTGATGGCGGAGCTGTTCGACTGCTGCGGCTGGGAGGGACCTCAGTGGATGCAGTACCAGCGTACCGTCCGCGACGAGATCCCCGTGATCCACTGCCAGTCCATGTTTATGACGGACGGTGAGTTGACCCCCACGCTGCCGGAGAACAAGAAGCAGGTATTTCAGGAGTTTCTCATCGCCGAATACAATATGCGCGATAAGCTGCACACCTATGACAGCATGGAATAGACTTATAGCGCCCCCCTCAAATTTTGAAAAAGGAATGGTTACTATGGAAAAACTGTACGGCAAACAGCTGGAACGCACCGCGTACCAAGCAAGGCTGCTGGCGCTCGACGCGGTGCATACCGCAGCCTCCGGGCATATCGGCGGCAGCCTCTCCATCATCGACACCCTCACAACCCTCTATTTTAATGTGATGCATGTCGATCCCGCAAACCCGCAGGATCCCGACCGCGACCGCTTTGTCCTCTCGAAGGGACACTGCACGCCCGCGCTCTATCCGGTTCTGTCTCTGCGCGGCTTCTTCCCCAAGGAGGACTTGAAGCTCTTCCGCTCCATCAAGGGCCATTATTCCGGCCATGCCGAGATGCGCCACGTCAAGGGCGTCGATATGTCCACCGGCTCTTTGGGACAGGGCATCTCTGCCGCTGTCGGCATGGCGCTGGCAGGCAAGGTCGCAAAGAAGGACTACCGCGTTTACGCCGTCTTGGGCGACGGCGAGATCGCGGAGGGTCAGGTTTGGGAGGCGGCAATGTCCGCCGCAAAGTATCATTTGGATAACCTCTGCGCCGTCATCGACGTTAACGGCTTGCAGATCGACGGCGCGACCAAGGACGTTATGCCCTCCGAGCCGCTGGACAAGAAGTTTGAGGCGTTCAACTGGAATGTGATCCATGTGGACGGTCACGACTTTGACGCGCTCGTCAAGGCGTTCGAGGACGCGAAGGCGTGCAAGGGTAAGCCCACCATGCTCTTGGCAAAGACCACCAAGGGCAAGGGCGTCTCCTTCATGGAGGGCAACTACGCCTGGCACGGCAAGGCACCCAACGACGAGCAGTACGAGCAGGCAAAGGCAGAGGTCGAAGCAAAATTAGCGGAATTGGAGGGCAAGTAATATGGCAGGAAAGATCGCAACACGCGCCGCTTACGGCGAGGCGCTGGTCGAGCTGGCGGAAAAGTACCCCGAGCTTGTTGTCTTTGACGCGGACCTGGCGGGCGCGACGATGACAAAGGGCTTCGCCGCGAAGTACCCCGAGCGTTTCTTTGACATGGGCATCGCCGAGTGCAACATGACCGGCGTTGCGGCAGGTATGTCCACCTGCGGCTTTAAGCCCTTTACGAACACCTTCGCCATCTTTGCCTCCGGCAGAGCGTGGGAGCAGGTGCGCAATTCCATCGCCTATCCCGGGCTGAATGTCAAGGTCGTCGGCTCCCACGGCGGTCTGTCCGTCGGTGAGGACGGCGCGACCCATCAGGGCATCGAGGATTTCGCCCTCATGCGCGTCGTACCGGGCATGAAGGTGCTGTGCCCCTGCGACGGCAACGAGATGAAGCTCGCCGTCGAGGCCTTGCTCAACTATGAAGGCCCCGCTTACCTGCGTCTGGGCAGAAGCGCCGTCGATATCGTCACCGATGAGATCGAGGGCTACAAGTTCGAGCTGGACAAGGGCATCACCCTCAAAGACGGCAAGGATGTCACCGTGATCGCCACCGGCATTATGGTGCAGATGGCGCTCAAGGCGCGGGAGATCATGGCAGGGGAGGGCGTTTCCGTCCGCGTGATCGACATGCACACCATCAAGCCGCTGGACGAAGAACTGGTTGTCGAGGCAGCGAAGGAGACGGGCTGCATCGTCACCACCGAGGAGCATAACATCATCGGCGGCCTGGGCGGCGCGGTCGCGGAGTGCCTGAGCGAAAAGTGCCCGACCCCGTTGGTGCGCCACGGTGTCAATGACGAATTCGGCAGAAGCGGCACGGCGGCGGCAGTGCTGGAGGCGTACAAGCTCACCCCCGAAGGCATCTGCGAAAAGATCCGCGAAGCCCTCAAAAAGAAATAACAGAATCGACACCCCCGCAAGGGGGTGTCCTTTTCCGCAGAAGCAATCTGTAGGGCGGGGACATGTCCCCGCCGCGTGCAGAAACTACCAAATGCGTGCAAACCTACAGCCTGAGATTGCCACGACCAGTGTGCGCACTGGTCTCGCAATGAC
>CAMAEX010000111.1:0-6430 GCA_945832065.1 uncultured Clostridia bacterium
TGCGCGACCTCGACCGTTATGAGGCGGTCGGGATGGCAGCGAATGACGCTGTTGCCGCCGTGATCCTCGGTCAGCGCGAGCAGCTCGCCGTAAAACTCGCGCGGGAAAATGCAGGGGTTGCCGCGCTTGCCGTTGTGTGCCGCGCCAACGATGCAGTCAGGGTGCGTCCGCCAACCGGCGACGACGTGCGCGACCGACGATGCGCTGAGCAGCGGCTGGTCGGAGACCATATATAATATTGCGTCACATTCCGAAAGCGCCTGCGTGCCGAGGGCAATCGTGTGGCTGATGCCGTAGTCGGGATGCTTGTTTTGAATTGGTTCAAAACCGAACTCCCTTGCCATGTCCGCAATCTCCGGGTACTGCGTGACGACAGCGACACGCCAAAACAATTCCTTCGGCACAGCTTCGAGCGCATGGCGGATCAGGGGCTTGCCGTTTACCTCTGCCGCAAGCTTGTTTTTTCCGAAACGCGCTGCGTTTCCCGCAGCCATCACGACACAGCCGATTTTTGCAGTTTGCATTTTTGACCCTCCAATTTTTCCCGTTTCGCTTCCCCATTCGGTGGTGGGAATATGCGCGCAGCAATCTTCGATTGTAGGTTTTTGCATATTTTGGACGTTTCTGCACGAGATTGCCACGTCGCTTCGCTCCTCGCAATGACAGGGTGGGGAGCGATTCGGCGGCATTCACCCTTCGTCTCATATAGTATACCCGCTGTGCCGGAGATTTTCCAGCCCTTTCTTTTTTTGCGTTATTTTGCAAATAGGATAACGATTCTTCTTTCCTTTCCGTACATTTTATGATATACTCAAAATGTATAATCAGAACGAGCCGTTTTTTGTTCATTTCGTTCGAAATCATCGTCAGGAGGTTTACATAATATGAATGTTGGCAAAAGCGTAGCCCGCGTTGACGCGTTTGACAAGGCTACCGGCAGAGCCAAATACACGGACGACCTGTGCGACCGTCGTGCGCTCGTCACCCGTGTGGTTCGCTCCACGATCGCGCACGGCTATGTGAAATCCGTTGACATCTCGGAAGCCGAAAAAGTTCCCGGCGTAGTAAGGATCTTTACCTGCTTTGACGTTCCGGATATCAAATTCCCCACCGCCGGTCACCCCTGGTCGGTGGAGGAGGCGCATCAGGATGTCGCTGACCGCCGCCTGCTCAACCGCCATGTCCGTTATTACGGCGACGATGTGGCTGCCGTTGTGGCGGAGGATGAGGTTGCCGCTGCGCAGGCCGCCGGATTGGTCAAGGTCGAATATGAGGCGCTGCCCTTTGTCCTTGATGTGCAGGAGGCTATGAAGGACGGCGCGCCGCAGCTCCATAAGGAATACCCCAACAATATCTTGAAGCACACCTCGAGTCGCAAGGGCAACTACGAAGAGGCGATCAAGGAGGAGGGGCTGATCTGCGTAGATAAGTGGTACAATACCCCGATGGTGCAGCACTGCCACATTGAGAACCACGTCGCCTATGCCTATGAGGAGTCGGGCAAGATCGTCATCGTCTCCTCCACGCAGATCCCCCACATTGTCCGCCGTACGGTCGGTCAGGCGCTCGGCATCGACTGGGGTCGCGTCCGTGTGATCAAGCCCTATATCGGCGGCGGCTTCGGCAACAAGCAGGATACCTTGTATGAGCCGCTGGCCGCGTGGCTGTCCATGCAGCTCGGCGGTCGGCTCGTCAAGATCGACATCCCCCGCGAGGATACCTTCGTCTCCAACCGTGTGCGCCACGCCATCCGCTTCCATATGGTCTCATGGCTGCGTCCGGACGGCACCTTTGTTGCCCGTAAGGTCGAGTGCTTCTCCAATCAGGGCGCCTACGCCTCCCACGGGCACTCCATCGTCGCCAAGGCAATGGGCTCCTTCCCGCAGCTTTACCCCTGCGACAACTTTGACTGCGATGCCTATACCGTCTTTACCAACCGCTCCACCGCCGGCGCGATGCGTGGCTACGGTATGCCCCAGGCTTCGTGGGCGCATGAGTGCCACATTGAGGATATCTGCAAGGTCTTGGGCGTTGATGCACTGCAATTCCGCCGCGACCACATCATGCCCGTCGGCTATGTGGATGGCTTCTCCAAGAACGAAAACTATTACGACAGCTTTAATCAGTGCTTCGACAAGGCGATCGCCTATATCGACTATGACCGTAAGCACAAGGAATACGAGCATCAGACCGGCGACATCCGCAAGGGCGTGGGCATTGCGCCGTTCTGGTACAACACCGCCGTCTGGCCCATCGCGCTGGAGCACTCCTCCTGCCGTATGGTGCTCAATCAGGACGGCTCCATTCAGGTGCAGGTCGGCGAGACGGAGATCGGTCAGGGCGCGGACACCGCATACGCCCAAATGGCGGCGGATGTGGTCGGCATCAAGGACTACAGAGACGTCCATGTGATCTCCACGCAGGATACCGATGTGACGCCCTTCGGTTTGGGTGCCTACGCATCCCGTCAGACCTATGTTGTCGGCTTCTCCATCACGCAGACCGGCAACATTCTGAAGGAAAAGATCCTCAAATACGCAAACGAGCTGACCCGTGTGGCAATTGCAAATCTCGACATTATTGAGAGCAACATCGTCCGCACGACGGACGGACGCATTCTGATGAGCCTGAAGGATTTGGCAACCGAGGCGTTCTACAGCCTTTCGCATTCCGAGCATATCACGGCGGAATCGACCTATCAGATCAAGAATAACGCCTATTCCTTCGGCTGCTGCTGCGTCGAGGTTACGGTGGATATCCCGATGTGCCGCGTGAAGATCGACAAGATCATCAATGTGCATGACTGCGGCAAGCTCATCAACCCGCAGCTTGCTGCCGCGCAGGTACACGGCGGTATGTCGATGGGCATCGGCTACGCCCTCTCCGAGCAGCTCCTGTTCGACGAAAAGACGGGCAAGCCGCTCAACAATAACCTGCTGGACTATAAGCTCTCTTCCACGATGGATCACCCGCATTTGGAGGCGCAGTTCGTCGAAAATCCCGAGCCGACCAGTCCCTTCGGCACGAAGGCACTCGGCGAGCCGCCGGCGTGCCCCGTCGCGCCCGCCATCCGCAACGCCATTTTGAACGCAACCGGCGTGGCGATTGACGACGCGCCGATGACACCGCACATCCTCTTCAAGCGCTTCTCCGAAGAGGGCTTGATCAACGACCCGTGGAGAAAGGAGAATTGAGCCATGTATGATATGAAAGCCTATTACGAGTCCGCGAGCGTGGAGGACGCCGTCCGCCTGCGGATCGAGCATCCTGAAGCGCACATCATTGCCGGCGGTTCGGACGTTCTGGTGCAGATGCGTGAGGGCAAGCGCGCGGGCGTGGAGCTGATCTCCATCTACATGCTCGACGAGCTGCGCGGTGTGTCTATCGACGAGGACGGTGCGCTCCGCATCGGCAGCCTGACGAGCTTCTCCCATATTACAAGAGATCCCCTCATTCAGAAATATATCAACGTTCTCGGCGAAGCGGTCGATCAGGTCGGCGGTCCCCAAATTCGAAACATCGGCACCATCGGCGGAAACACCTGCAACGGCGTGACCTCCGCAGACTCTGCCTCGACCCTCCACGCGTGGGAGGCGGTCGTCGAGCTGACCGGCAAGGACGGCAAGCGGCTTGTCCCGATCAGGGACTTTTATCTGAAAGCCAAGGTAGTGGACATCCGTCCGGACGAAATTCAGACCGCAATCCTCATTCCGAAGGAGAGCTACGAGAACACCTACGGCTATTATATCAAGTATGCCATGCGCAACGCATTGGATATCGCGACGAACGGCTGCTCCGTCAATGTCCGCCTCTCCGCGGATAAAAAGACCTTCGAGCGCGTCCGTGTCGCCTACGGCGTGGCAGGTCCCATCCCGATGCGCGCCCCGAAAGCGGAGGCGTTCCTCAACGGGAAGGAAGTTACCATGGAGAATATCGAGGTGTTCTCCCAGAAGGTGCTGGAGGATATCAACCCCCGTGATTCGTGGAGAGCGTCCAAGGCGCTGCGTCAGCATGTCGCTGTTGTATCCGCGAAGCGCTGCATCATCGAATCCGTCAAACGAGCAGGAGGTGCGCTGTAATGGGAAAGCAATATATGCTGGTCAAGTATAACCTCAACGGCAAGGATGTGGAGCAGATGGTCGATGTCCGCGCCAGCCTGACCGATATGCTCCGCAACGACTTCCGCATGACCTCCGTGAAGAAGGGCTGCGAGGTCGGCGAGTGCGGCGCATGCACGGTGCTGATCGACGGCGAGGCGTTTAACTCCTGCATTTACCTCGCTGTCTGGGCGAACGGCAAAAAGATCCGTACCCTTGAAAGCCTAATGGGACCGAACGGCGAGCTGTCGGATATTCAGCAGGCATTTATCGACGAGGCTGCCATTCAGTGCGGCTTCTGCACCCCCGGTTTTATTCTCAGCTCCCTTGAGATTTTGGAGAGCGGCAAAGAGTATACCGACGCCGAGCTGCGCAAGCTCCTGTCCGGTCACCTGTGCCGCTGCACGGGCTATGAGAATATCATCCGTGCCGTCAAAAAGACCATGTACCGCCGCCTCGGTAAGCCCATGCCGGAGTGAGATACTTCACCTGAATACCAAAAGGCCCGCCGAACAGTCCGGCGGGCGTTTTGGCTATTTGTGCGCCCGGCGGGCGCATACTCTAATGGGTGAAAGTCCCTAAGCCGCCCGGTAGCGGGAAGGCTATAGCCAAGAGCAAGGGTGTCCATCGTGAGGTGGAATCTGAAGGAAGCTGGAGGCAAAACCTTGACCTGACGAACAGAAATCATGAAGGTTGTATATGAGGGTAAGACTGCAAAACAAGCTGAAGCCCAATACTGGAACATCAATCGGGAGCGGGACGGATATCGTCCAGCCAAAGCTTTATTGGATTGTTTTCGGAACGGTTCATATAAACACATCCTTTAGATTCCTCATTATTCTGAGTGATTACAGTATAGATCAATGTATGTACCAAAAAAGTCGCACCGTTTGTGCTATACTGCTTACACAAAGGAAACCACACCACGGAGTTGAAAAAGCATTTCAGGTAGGAGGAGAAATCAGTATGCAAAATGTACAGCCTACCGAAAGAGAAACGGAACGCAGCCGACTAAGCTGCTTTTGGCAAGATGCCTTTCATGATCTGACCGATTTGAAACTGGATGTTCAAACCGTAATGAAAGAGATTTATGCAACCTACATTGTGATTACGGAAATTCTCTGCGGACTTATTTGGTCGATTGAACATAATTTTCCCCGTCGTTATCTTCGCTCGCGTCCGCCGGAAGTAATGGCACATAAATCTCCGCTTGAGGCCGATATGTCTTGCTATGAGACCTATGAAAATGCCATAAAAAAGATGATGGAAATCTATGCAAAGGTGTATTGTGAGTATGATAATTGACATTTGTTCCAGAAAGGCCGCTGAAGCCCTTTTGGAGGACGGCTTCCTCCAAAATACAGCCGTAGTCAGCTTTTTTGACCCACCGTCAAAAAGGATGAAGGATGTCCTGCCGCCGGTGGATTACAAGGGCAAAGCAGACCGTGTTTTTTACGTGCAGGTTCACGACATTGATCTTGAAATTTTGCCGGATTACGGCTTAACGGTGGATACGTATCTGTCCGAAGCCGACCGCCTTGCCGAATTCATTCGTAAGGCACATGACGACGGACTTGACATTCTATGCCAATGTGAATATGGGCAAAGCCGCAGTGCCGCATGCGCTGCTGCCATTGCCGAATACTATGACCACAACGGAATCGACATTTTTGCCGATTATCGCTACTACCCCAATCAGCTTGTCTATCACAAGATCATAGACGCGCTTTGCAAAGGAGAATCCAAATGAACAAAATCACATCCTTCCGCGATGCATATCGCTTTTTATCCAATTTCTATCAGCATCCCTTTGCATACAAGGGGCTTGTGTATCCGAACGCCGAAGCCGCCTTTCAGGCGCAAAAGTGCCGTGACGAGAAAGATAAGATCAAATACACATTACAAAAAAATCCTGTCCGAGTAAAGCAAATGGGGAAAAAGGAACCGAATCTGCCCGCCGACTGGGATGAAAAATCTCCTGCGATTATGAAAGAAATTTTGACTGCAAAATTCTCTGTTCCGGAGCTTGCCGAGAAGCTGTGTTCCACCGGGGATGCATATTTGGAAGAAGGAAATCATTGGCATGATAACCGCTGGGGGAAATGCACCTGTGAACGGTGCAAGGACAAGGAGGGACAAAACCTGCTTGGGAAAATTCTGATGGAAGTTCGTGAGGGAGTGTAAAACGATAACAAGTAAGGCCGTGATTTCACTTTTTGTGTACCAAAAATCAGTTGTACAAAGTCATATTTTGAAAAGCCCGAAAACGGGCTTTTCTTTTTTATACCAATCACCAATTAAAATGTGCAACGCGCATTTTAATTGCGATACCG
>CAMAEX010000112.1:0-6414 GCA_945832065.1 uncultured Clostridia bacterium
CAACACTGGTAAACTTTTTCGGTGTCAGTGGTAAAGAAATTCATTGACATTTACAACCTCTTGTTGTTCCATGGGTCATACCTCACTTTACAGCCTTGGGATAGCGTTCAGGGATCAGCTTTGCCTTCATCAGGGTAAAGACCAAAGTCGGCAGCAGCACAAGCTGGATGGCGATGCCCGGCAGGCTTTCCAAAAAATAGGTGCTGGCAAGCAGCAAAAAGGAGAACTCCGTCATGCCAGACATCCCGCTGAGATAGAACAGCGCCTTGGCAGCGCCGCCGACAAGCCGCCCGAGCAGCATCGCGGCGATCAGCGCGAGATAGAGATCGGCATAAGTATGCTTCGTATGGACATAGCGCAGGAGAAGCCCACTGACGAGTCCGTAGGCGCAAAGCTCCGGCACCATGGAGACAAGCCCCGTCGCCGAGGGCATACCGGACAAGACGCACGAAAGCACGGGTCCGGCGATGCCGCAAAACGCACCGTAGCCCCACCCGCAGATCAGACCGCACAGTAAGACGGGAATGTGCATGGGCAGAAATACCGTGCCCGCACCGAAGGCGTGGAACGCAAGGGGAAGCACATAGCAAAGAGCAATACAGACCGCGCAAATACAGGCGCGTTTGACGGATGACATTTCTTTCATAAGCTACCTCCGAAAAAAGCACTTCTATTTTAATGTTGCCGACGCGGTTCCGCAAGCCCCCTTGGGGGATATTGCGCCGAAAATGTCGAAAAAACCCCCTGCGGGGGTTGCCTCTATGCCTGAAATCCAGTATGATAAAGTACAAAACTACGGAAACAGGTGAAACAGATGCAGAATATCATTGCGGACATTTCGGAACAGATGCAGCGGGTCATCATCGGCAAGCGCGAGGTCGTGGAAAAGGTGCTGATGGCGATCCTCGCGGACGGGCATATCCTGCTGGATGACGTACCGGGCGTGGGAAAGACCACCCTTGCCGTCGCGCTGGGGAAGGTGCTCGGGCTTGCCTATCACCGCGTCCAGTTTACCCCCGATGTCCTGCCCTCGGACATTGTGGGCTTTTCCATGTATGATAAGGAGAGCGGACGCTTCCGCTATATGCCGGGCATTGTCAACAGCACCAATCTGCTCCTTGCGGACGAGATCAACCGCACCTCAAGCAAGACCCAGTCCGCGCTTTTGGAGGCGATGGAGGAGCGGCAGGTCACGGTGGACGGACAGGTCTATCCGCTGCCGACGCCGTTTCTGGTTATCGCGACGGAGAACCATGTCGGCGCAGCGGGGACGCAGCTTTTGCCTCACGCGCAGTTGGACCGCTTTTTGGTGCGGCTGACCATCGGCTATCCCGATTTTGAGAGCCAAATGGAGATCCTGCGCGGCAGACAGACCAAAAATCCCCTCGACACGGTCAGGCAGATCACGACCTGTGAGGAAGTTCTCCGCAAGCAGCGGGAGGCGGCAGCAGTAACGATGAAGGACGAGCTTTTGGCCTATATTACCCGCCTGTCCATGGCTTCCCGCGAGGATCCCATGATTGAGCTTGGCATCAGTCCCCGTGGCGCGATCGCGATTGGCAAAATGGCGCGGGCGTGCGCCTTTGTGCGCGGGCGGGATTATGCCATTCCGGCGGATGTGCGCGAGGTGTTTGCCGATGTCTGTGCGCACCGCGTTCTCCTGAGCCAAAAGGCGAGGGCCGCGCATCTTTCTGCGCAGGAGGTTTTGGAACGACTTTTGCGCGAGACGCCCGAGCCCTACGAAGCATAATTATGTGGAAACGCAGAGCTATGTGGGCGGCGGCGCTTTTATTGACCGCCCTGCTGTACTTTTTTGAAAACAACGCGGGAACGCTGACCCTTTTGCTTTCGGCGCTGTTCCTGCCCTGCTTCGGCTGTTTGCCGTTGCTGTGCCCTGTATCGGCAGCGCTTTCCGTGTCTGCGGCGGCTGAAAGGGGGCAAAGCGCGGCGGGCACCATCCGCGTGAAAAACATCGGTTTCTTGCCCCTTCCGCGGGTGGCGCTGCGGTTGACCTGCCGCAACCTGCGCACAGGGGAGGAAGCCGCGCAAAATGTCATCTTATCTCTGCTGCCGAAGGAAACCCGCGAAGCGGCATTTTGCTTGGACTGCCCGCACTGCGGAACGATCCGCATGGAGGCGGCGGAGGTCACGGTCTATGACCTGTTCGGACTTGCGCGGCGGCAGAAGCGCTGCACTGACGACACGGAATTCAACGTGCTTCCCGCTCTGTTTCAGCCGGAGATCCTGCTCAGGGACAGTGCCGCAGCCCTGCCGGATAGCGATGTCTATGCCCCCGACCGCCCCGGCAACGATCCGGGAGAGACCTTTGCCGTCCGCGAATATGTCCCCGGAGACGCTTTGCGGAAAATCCACTGGAAGCTGTCGGAGAAGACCGACCGCCTGATGGTGCGGGAATTCGGTCTGCCCGTGGTGAACGAGGTGCTGCTCCTGCTGGAAACCGCAGGAAACACGGATGCCGAAGCGACGAATGCGGTGACCGAGGTCTTTGCCTCCGTGTCTCGCGCCCTGTTATCACTGGGGTGCGCCCATCAGGTCGGATGGCAGGGAAAAGAGGAGCTTTGCCTGCAAACGGTTTCCGACGAACAGGAATTTGATGCCATGCTGGAAGCGCTGCTCCGTCTGCCGCCACGGGAAAGCGGCTCCGTAGCGCGGGCGTTCAGCGAGGTCGCGCCCCATGGCGGCTTTGCCCATGTGCTCGTTGTTGCGCCGCAGGTTCCCGCAGGGATGCGGGAGCTTGTCAGCGGCAACCGCGTGAGCGTACTGCTGTGCGGCTCTGCTTCTGCCGAGGGCTTGCAGCCGGACGGTACCTATCTTCTCTCCTTTGACAGCGTCGGCTACGCGCAGGCACTGTGCCGTTTGGAGGTGTGACGATGGAGCTGCACTTCATGGATCCGCAAAAGCCCTCCGTTCTCGGAAAGCTCCGTCCTGCGCTGTTCTTTGCCGCGCTTTGGCTTGCAGCATTGGGGATGCTTGAACTGTTTTCCCCCTTTGCGTTTGTCGGACTGCTTCCGCTGCTCGTGCTGCCCTTCCTGCCGCAAAGGGTGCGGCGCTGGGGAGGACTTGCGCTGCTTGCGCTGACATTGGGCTTTTTCGCCCTGCGCTTTTCCGCGATCACGGACGGTTTGCAAATGCTTGCAAATCGGATGTTTACCATCAGCGAAAGCTGTCAAGCATATGAATATGACCGGTTTCCCGTGACGGAACGCACCGCCGCGCTGCGGGAGGGACTTGCGTTTCTCTCGCTGGCAACGGCGCTTTTGGTGTATGCCCGCGGAGGCGGCGTGCTGGCGGCTGTACTTTTGCTCGCGCAGACGTATTTCGGCGTGACCCCAAAGGCACTGTGGCTGCTTCTTCTCCTGCTTGCGGCGGCGTTCTACGCGCTTCCGCAGGAGCGGCTTTGGCTGCACGCTCTGACGGCGGCGCTTCTGATCGGGCTGCTTGCCCTCTGCGTGAGTCTCTTTGCGCCGGAGCCGAACGTCCGCATTTCCGGCTGGGACGAGCAGGCACGCGACCGCCTTGCGCTGCACAGCATCTTCTATGAGCGCACGCCTGAGGCAGTGGAGGTGCCGCAGACCGAGGAAACGCCGCCACCGCCGCAGGAGCTTCAGCCGAACCGAGCGGTTTCCGAGCGAAAGGTCAACGTCCTGTTTTATGCGCTGGCGCTTCTGACGCTGCTGCTTCTGTTCGTGCCCGCCGTGCTGCGCGACCGCGCAGAGAAAAAGCGGGCGCAAAACCGCGCGGCGTTTGACGATCCCGACTGCGCCGCAGCGATCCGCGCCATGTATCTCCACAGCCGAAGGTGGCTTCGCCTGAAGCCCGCCGACACGCCGCAGGAGATCGCTGCGCTTTGGCTCGAGGCGGCGTACAGCGACCATGCTTTGACCGAGGCGCAGCGGGCGCAGATGGCGCAGTACCTTATGCAGGTGGAGCAAGGCGTGTGGGAGAGCGCCACGAAACGGGAACGGCTGCACATTCGGTATCGTCTTTGTCTATAGGAGGGCGAGCAAATGAAACGAATACTTCCCTTTTTTCTGCTGCTTCTGCTGTTTTCGCTGACTGCCTGCCGCCGAAGGATCATGCCCGACGCGGAGCAGGTCATCTACGAGACCTATTTGCAGGAGACACCCGTTACGGAGCCGACGGAGGATACGACCGAGCCGTCAACGGAGCCATCTACGGAGCCTTCAACGGAGCCACCTACGGAGCCGTCGGAGACCGTCGCTTCCTCCGCGCCCACGGAGCCGGAGACGACCTCCGCCAATGGAGGAATGCCGGAGCCCTCCGCAGAGCCGATCGAGCCGACGGAGACGGTCGAGGTCACGGTGCGATTTGATCCCAACAAGGGAAGCTGCCCGCAGGAGAGCGCGGTCGTAAAGGTGGGAAGCACTTACGGAAATCTGCCGGCTGCCGAACGCAGCGGCTTCACCTTTACGGGCTGGTATGACAGCAAAAACGGCGGCACGCGCATCGACGGCGCCACCGTGGTTACTGCTGCGGAGGATCATACGCTCTACGCCCACTGGTCGGCGCGTTCCGCCTATGCCGTGATCTTCGACCCAAACGGCGGCCGCCTGTCCCCCGAAAAAACGGAGCGCTTGGTTTACGCGGGCGACGCTTACGGCGAGCTGCCGGCTCCCACGCGACGGGGCTATGACTTCGCAGGCTGGTTTACGGCGGCGGAGGGCGGCGATGCGGTGCAGCCCACCGATGTTTTTTCAGGTACGGAAACGCAGACGCTCTACGCGCATTGGAGCTATAACCCCTTTGACTACTGGTCGTTCTTCCTGGAGAACACCACGCAGCAGGTATATTCCTGTCAGCAGAAGTCCGTCTATCTGGAATTTGACGCGGACAATATCACGACGAGCTACTGCCCGCTGATTTCTGCCACAGGCTCCTATAATGTTGCGCAGAACCGGGAGGATATGGCCGTAACGGACGAATGGGTCTTGGAGAAAAATCCCGATGTTATTGTCAAGGTCGTGGGCGATATGGGCAGCGCAGGCACGGTATATAGCGCCATGTGCGCTCGTTTCCCCGGCTATCGCGTTGTGGTCGTGCCGAGCGTGGCGGTCTACGGCAGCGCATCGCAGACGCTTTACTATCAGATTTGTTTCGGAAAGCTTTTGTACCCCGAATGGTATACGGAGGCTGACACGGATACCGTTGCCGCCGAGCTGGGCGTCAGCGGCAGTATTTACGGATAGCATAATCTGTAGACGGGGGACATGTCTCCGCCGTCCGCGAAGCAGCAGACGGTACAGACAAAGAAATGCGTACACACGCGGTAGACCCTGCACCGGGCGGATGCTATCCGCCCCTACGGCGTAGGCTCCGATTTTTCTCGTAGGGGCGGCTATCATGTCAATAGCAACATTGTTTACAATTTGTGAAGGGACATGGTTTACAACTTGTGTCCCTACATGCGGCTTAGGACATGTCCACGCCCTACATTTTCAATAAGCTGCGAGCCGGCGAAAAGTCGGCTTTTTTTACAAAAAACAACCCCCGTGGGGGCTTGCGGCAGGCATGTTCCATTGTATAATGAAATTATCTTAGGAAAGTGAGGATCTCATATGAAAAAGGTTCTTTCCATGCTGCTTGCTGTAACCTTGCTGCTGGCGATGTTTGTCCCTGCGGCAAGTGCGGCGGGCGACTATGCGGGTAAGACCGTTCTGCTCTATACCGGTAATCTGCGCGGTGATATCGACATTTACGCAAAGCTCGCCGCCGTGAAGGCCGAGTATGAGGCGCAGGACGCGAATGTCGTTCTTGTGGACGCGGGCAACTATATGCAAGGCTCCGCCTATGCCAACGCCACCCGGGGCAAGGCGGTCACCGATCTGATGAGCCTTGTGGGCTATGATGTTGCCGCAATGGGCAAATACGATTTTGTCTACGGCGACGCGACCACGGGCTACATCTATCACGGCAACTACTATAAGTACTATACCCAAGCGGAGCTGGTCAACGGCGCAGAGAAGGAGGAATACCGCCAAAACGCCCCCTGGGCTGCCGAGGCGGTCATGGCGACCCGTCCGGAAATCATGCCCGCGAGCTTCTACGCCGTCTCGTCCAACATCACCGTCAGTGAGGAGAACAGCGGCTACTATAGCTTCGATCCCTATTTCGTCGTTCCGGTCACCGATCTGAATGTCGGCGTTGTTGCCATCACCGATCCCGCCACCGCAGGCTTCCTGCAGGACGGCTTCACGGACGGCTACACCTTCACGGATAACGCACCCGAAAAGCCCGCCGGAAGCGATATCGTCGTTGCATTGGTCAACGGCGGCACGGCGTGCGAGGCGGACATCGTCATTGACGCCACGGCAGGCACGCCCATCGTGGGTGCCTATGTCATCGACAACGCAACCAAGGCGATCACCAAGGAAG
>CAMAEX010000113.1:0-6387 GCA_945832065.1 uncultured Clostridia bacterium
TGTCCCCGCCGTCCGCGCAGCGGCAGACCGTACAAACGAACAGCTTTGTACGCACTTGGTAGTTCCTGCACGTGGGCGGATGATATCCGCCCCTACGGCGATGGCTGCGACAGATCTCGTAGGGGCGGCTATTAGCCGCCCGGCGGAGGTTGCACGCACGCGGTAGTTCCTGCACCGGCGGGGACATGTCCCCGCCCTACAGACACAATTCATTAAACTAAACTATATCATGGAGGAACCAACATGAACACAAACGCACTCGGTATGATCGAAACCCGCGGACTGGTCGGCGCGATTGAAGCGGCGGACGCGATGGTCAAGGCGGCAAATGTCCAGCTTGTGGGCAAGGAGCAGGTCGGCGGCGGCTTGGTCACCGTCATGGTGCGCGGCGATGTCGGCGCGGTCAAGGCGGCGACGGACGCAGGCGCGGCAGCGGCGGAAAAGGTCGGGGAGCTGATCTCCGTCCATGTCATCCCCAGACCGCACACGGAGGTTGACGCGATCCTGCCCAAGGGGCGCGGCGATATCCCGCAGAAATAATGCTCTACACGGAGGAAAATGTCAAAGCCGCCCTGCGGACGCAGGACGGCAGGCGGGTCTTTTGGATGAAGGATGGCGACCGTCTGACGCCCTCCGCAAGGGATTGGCTGCGCAGCGAGCATATCCCCGTGGAAACGCGGAAAAAGACCTATACCACCCTGTTCGGCGGCGAATTCACGGAAAAGCCCGAGGAGCTGACCCATCTTTCCGGCAACCTTCTCGTGCCGAAGACCCACCCGCGCATCGCCTTTCGCGGGCAAATTGACGCTTTGGAGGCGGAGCTTCTGCTCTGCCAACACGAATTGCGGGAAAAGCCCTCCCTCGTCGCCGCCCTGCAGGAGATGCTCGATCTCGTCCGCTCCCTCATCCGCGCGGATGTGCTGAATGAACCGGTCGCGGAGGTTCGCCTGTGCGGACTTTCCGACGCGGAGCTGCGGGAGCACAGCCATTTTCCCGACAAATACTACGGGCAGCCGCACTTTCTGCCCGCCTATACCGACGGCGAAGCGGTCCTGCGGCTGAACCGTCTGCGCACAAAGGTGCGCGAAACGGAGCTTGCCTGCTGCCGCGCGTTTTCGGACGCAGACGGCAAGCTCCGCCGCGTGGATATTTTGCAGGCGCTCAACCGTCTTTCGAGCCTGTGCTGGATCCTGATGATCCGCTGCAAGGCGGGAAAGGAGTAACAATGGACGATTTGGTAACGCGCATCACCGACGCTTTGCAGTCGCGCCTATTTGTCGAGTTAGAGGCGTCGGGACGCCATGTGCATCTGACGAAGGAGGCCGCCTTAACGCTTTTCGGCCACGGCTTGACGGAAAAACGCCCGCTCTCGCAGCCGGGGCAGTTCGTCTGCAACGAGCGGGTCAGCCTCATTACCCCGAAGGGACGCTTTGACCGCGTCGCCGTCTTGGGGCCCGAGCGAAACGAATGTCAGGTCGAGCTGTCCAAGACCGACTGCGTGACCCTCGGCATCCAAGCGCCCGTGCGTCAGAGCGGGAAAACCGAGGGAACGGGCGGCATCCTCATCGAAAACGGCGACCGGCAGCTCACCCTGACCGCCGGTGTCATCATCGCGCAGCGGCACATCCATATGACCCCCGAGGACGCCGCTCTGCGCGGACTGCACGACGGCGCAGTCGTCCGCCTGAAGGCGCTGACGGAGCGCCCCGTGACCTTTGAGGAGGTCGTCGTGCGCGTCAGCCCGAAGTTCCGCACCTACGCCCACCTGGACTATGACGAGGCGAACGCCTGCGGTTTTCGGGCGGGTGACTTGGGGATGATCCTATGAATGAGCGCTTGATCGAGGAGGTCGTCGCGGAGGTAAGGCGCAGACAGGCGCTGGAGCAGCCCGCCGCCTTGCTCTTAGGACACGCGCCCGCAAGGGAGCTGGGCTTTCACTATGTCACGGAGGAGGACTACGCGGCAGTCGTGATCGGCTCCCTGACGGCGTGTCAGCTTCTGCACCAGCCTGACGAGGCAGTTACGCAGGCACTGCTCCTGGGCAAGCCCGTCTACCTCTGCCCGGAGGGCTTGGAATACCGGCAATACAGCCATACAGGCAACCGCGTGCTGTGGTCGCGCCTGCTTGCCGCCGAACGGCAGCTAAAGCAGCTGGGCGTGCAGTTTTTGGAGCGAAACGCAAACGGCAGCGGGAACGGAAAGCTGCTCACCGCCGACGAGGTGCGCCGCCGTCTGCGGGAGGGTCTGCCGATCGAGGGGCGGCTGACCCCCTTGGCGCGAGATGTTATGGAGGGCAAGGCATGAAGGTCGGCACCGTGACCGGCTCCGTTTGGGCGACCAAAAAATGCCCCGCGCTCACGGGGCAGAGCCTATTGCGCGTGCGGGTCGGGCAGGAGGAGCTTATCGCGGCGGACCTTGTGGGCGCAGGGGAAGGCGAACGGGTGATCCTCGCCTTCGGCGGCGCCGCCCGTCTCGTCCGCCCAAACACCCCCGCCGACGCTGCCATCGTCGCCATCTTAGACGAGCAAACACCCCCCGTCGAAGCGTAGGGGCGGCTATCAGCCGACCGCGTACAGAAAACACCTACCGCGTACACCCTCCATCGCACGCAGACGCTTTTTCCCATGTCATTGCGAGGCGCAACGCGCCGTGGCAATCTCGTACGGGAACTGCCGGCTATGTGCAAGAATCGAAAGAAGATTGCCGCGTCGCTGCGCTCCTCGCAATGACAAGTAAGACGGCCGTTTCCACCATTCTTCGTTATTCCCTATTCACTGCCAATTCGGAGGTATCCCATGTCCGTTGATGAAATCATTCTCTGGCTGATGGCAATTTTCATGGTGCTCGGCGCACTGGACCGTATTTTCGGCAGCCGCTTAGGTCTCGGCAAGCAATTTGAGGAGGGCATCTTAGCCATCGGCGCACTCGCCCTGTCCATGCTCGGCATTCTCTCCCTTGCCCCCGTGCTGGCAAAGCTCCTGCGCCCCGTTCTTGTGCCGATCTACGGCTTTCTCGGCGCGGATCCCGCCATGTTCGCGGGTACGATTCTCGCAAACGACATGGGCGGCGCACCCCTCGCCTTTGCGCTTGCGCGATCCACGCAGGCGGCGCAGTTCGGCGGACTGATCGTCGGCGCAATGCTCGGCGCAACCGTCGTCTTTACGATTCCCGTTGCCCTCGGCATCATTCAACCGGATGACCGTCCCGCCCTCGCCAAGGGTGTCCTTGCAGGCGTCGTCACCATCCCCGTGGGCGCGTTCGTCGGCGGACTGGTCGCGGGCTTCCCGATTCTGATGATCCTGCGCAACCTCGTGCCCATCGTGCTGTTCGCGGTTCTGATCGCCCTCGGCTTGTGGAAATTCGAGCGCGCCATGATCAAGGGCTTCATCGGCTTCGGCAAGGGTGTCCTCGCAGTCATCACCGTCGGACTGGCAGCCGCCGTCTTTGCGCAGCTGACCGGCATCACCGTCATCCCCGGCATGGCGCCGCTGACAGACGGCGTCGAGGTCGTCGCGGGCATCGGCTTCGTGCTGGCAGGCGCGTTCCCCTTGGTCTTCGTGCTGACCAAGGTGCTCAAAAAGCCGCTTTTGAAATTGGGCGGACTGTTGGGCATGAACGAGATCGCCGCTGCCGGCATGGTCGCCAGCCTTGCCAACTCCATCCCCATGTTCGGCATGATGAAGGACATGGACGCCCGGGGCAAGATCCTCAATGTCGCCTTTGCCGTCTCCGCCGCCTTCGTCTTCGGAGACCACCTCGGCTTCACGGCGGGCTTTGACAAAACCATGCTCGTCCCCGTCATCATCGCCAAGCTCTCCGGCGGCGTCGCCGCCGTCTCAGTCGCCCTCCTCCTCACCCGCAGAACAAAAAACGCTCTGTAGGGCGGGGACATGTCCCCCGCCGACCGCGTAAGCGGCAGACGGCAGGCATGAACAAGTTTGTACGCAATCGGTAGTTCCTACACGAGATTGCACCCGCAAGGGGTACGCCGCATCCGTAGCGCTCGTTCCTCGCGAACGGCTGCGCAGCCGCGCCTCGTTCCTCGGCTCGCAATGATATGGAAAGGCTACCCTATTTGTCATTGCGAGGAGCGTAGCGACGTGGCAATCTATTTCTTGCTTGATACCCACTGCGTAGGCGCGTCAGGGATGCCGCGCACTACAACCGTATCTTACCCCTGTAGGGCGCAGCGTGCCGGTTTTCCGCAGAAAAAGCGCTCCGATGCAAATTTTTCCCTTTACAGACCGAGGCAATTCGGTTATACTATGGGAGGAAAAATTATGGAAGCTCTGAATAAATCCGCAAGAGCGGTCAGCGAGAGATTTTGCCGCAAATTAAGGTTTGAAAACCGCAGGAATACTTTGTGTATCCCAAGGTTTTCGAACCGATCAGTTGCGGCAAAAGATCCGCTGAGCGCCGCCGCTGATTTGTTCAGAGGTTCCTTAGAATCGGAGCAATTTTTATGATCGAATTTGAAGAATACAAGGGAAAACTCAACGACTTAAAGCCGAAATTGGAGGAGCTGCGCGCCGCGTTCCTGCCCCAGAGCGTGCTGGACGAATTGGAGCGTCTGCACGCAATGGCGGAGGCGCCGGGCTTCTGGGACGATCCCGCCCGTTCGCAAAAGGCGGTCATGCGCACCAAGGCGCTGGAGTCCAAGGTGGAGAAATTCAACGCCATGACCTCCTCGTGGGACGATCTCATGACCATCTGTGAAATGGCGCTGGAGGAAAATGACGACTCCATGCTCGACGAATTGACCGAGGGCTATAAGCACTTGGAGACCGCCATGGAGGAAGCGCGTCTGGAAACCCTCCTGCGGGGCGAATATGACGGCAATAACGCCCTTGTCTCCTTCCAGGCGGGCGCGGGCGGCACGGAGGCGCAGGACTGGTGCCAGATGCTCTACCGCATGTACACCCGCTGGGCGGAGGCGCACGGCTTTACCTATAAGATCATGGACTATCTTGAGGGCGACGAAGCGGGTCTGAAATCCGCGAGCATCATGGTCGAGGGCATGAACGCCTACGGCTTCCTCAAGAGTGAAAACGGCGTGCACCGTCTTGTGCGCATCTCCCCCTTTGACGCAAACGCCCGCCGTCAAACCTCCTTTGCCGCCGTCGAGGTCATCCCCGAGATCACGGACGATGTCGAGGTCGAGATCCGTCCCGAGGATATCGAGATGCAGGTCTACCGCTCCTCCGGCGCGGGCGGTCAGCACATCAACAAGACCTCCTCCGCCGTGCGTCTGATCCATAAGCCGACGGGCATCGTCGTCTCCTGCCAGACCCAGCGCGACCAGTTCCAAAACCGCGAAAACTGTATGCGCATGCTGCGCTCCAAGCTCCTGGAGATCAAGGAGCGCGAGCATTTGGATAAGATTTCGGACATCAAGGGCGTGCAGCAGAAGATCGAGTGGGGCAGTCAGATCCGCAACTATGTCTTCATGCCCTACACCCTTGCCAAGGACACCCGCACGGGCTATGAATGCACGAACATCAACGCGGTCATGGACGGCGACATTGACGGCTTCATCAACGCCTACCTCACCTGCGCCGCCACCGGCAACTGGGTGACGAAATAAGCACCATAGACGCCGTAGGTGCGGCTATCAGTTGCCGCGTGCAAGCACTGTCAAGCATAACAAGTACCGACCATAGATTGCCACAGCCGGTGTGCGCACCGGCTTCGCAATGACAGATGGGTTACCCTTCTCGTGTCATTGCGAGGAGCGCAGCGACGTGGTAGCGCAGCCGTTCGCGAGGAACGAGCGTTACGGATGCGGCATACCCCTTGCGGGTGCAATCCCGTGCAGGCAGTGCCGACGCACGGCTGACAAAATAATTCGCATTTTTGCAAAATAGTGCTTGAAATTTAAGGGTTTCTGTGGTAACATTATTAGCACTGTTTGCAAATATGTTCTCACGAACTGAATTCCGGCGCACCGCCTGCCGTAAGCGCGGTCTGATTTGGAGGTTACTATGTATACATTAACAATCGTTCTTTTGGTTCTGCAGCTTCTCTCCTGCGCTGTGCTGACGGCAATGATCCTTCTCCAGTCCGGTAAGGAAGACGGTCTGAGCGCACTCACCGGCAATTCCAACAGCTTCATGGGCAGAAACAAGGCAGCTACGCTGGATGCCAAGCTTGCCCGTCTCACCAAGTGGGTCGCCGCAGTGTTTGTCCTGCTCACCTTCTTCGTCTCCATGCTCTGCACGAACTACTTAGCCTAATATCCGTAAACATCACGGCAGCTTCTCCGGAAGCTGCCGTTTTTCATTGATTTAAATATCCGAAAGGAATCACCCTGCGGCTTGTCGCAGGGTGATTCCTCAGACTGTCAAAATAACTACAGTTTTGTCATTGCGAGACCCCGAAGGGGTCGTG
>CAMAEX010000114.1:0-6237 GCA_945832065.1 uncultured Clostridia bacterium
ACGGTATCGCAATTAAAATGCGCGTTGCACATTTTAATTGGTGATTGGTATGAAACGCAGCCCCCTCCTCGAATCGGACAATTCGGGGAGGGGGCTTTTGCGTATTATTAATGCTTTCTCCATGTAGAGGGGCGGAACAGCAGGAGCATGGGGAAGATCTCCAGCCTGCCGAACAGCATATCCAGCGACAGAACGATCTTCGACAAGGCGGAAAAATTCGCGTAGCTGCCCAGCGGGCCGATCTCAATGCTTACGCCGGGGCCGATGTTGTTCAGCGTGGCAAGCACCGAGGTGACGGTCGTCTCCGCGCCGAAATTATCGAACGCGACCAGCGCAATGGAAAACAGCACGATGAAAAGGTACACGATCAAAAACGCGCTCGTGCCGCGAATGACATCGGAGCTGACGCGTTTTCCATCCACGGTCATGACCTCGACGGCGTGCGGATGCAGCATATGGCGAATTTCCGAGCGGGCGTATTTGAACAGGATCAGCAGACGGCTGACCTTGATGCCGCCGCCCGTCGAGCCTGCGCACGCGCCGACGACCATCAGGGCAACCAAAATCACCTTGGAAAACTCCGGCCAGAGGGAGAAATCCACCGTGCCAAAGCCCGTGGTCGTGATGATCGAGCCGACCGAGAAGGAGACATGGTGCACCGCCTCCCCCACCGTGGGGAAGTAGCCGCCCGTCAGCATCAGATTCAAGGTGATGAGCGCAATGGCGGCAAAAATAATGCAGAGGTAGCATTTTAATTCGGAGTTCTTCCAAATCAGGCGGAATTTCCGGCAGATCAGGAAGAAATAAATCGAGAAATTCACGCCGAACAGAATCATTGCAACCGTCGTGACGGACTGGACATAGGGAGAATAGTTTGCCAGCCCGTCCGCTCGCACCGAGAAGCCGCCGGTGCCCGCGCTGCCGAAGGTCAGGCATAGGCTGTCAAACAGCGAGATCTCGCCCCAGCCGAATAAATTGCCAAGCTGATAGGCAAGAATCTGCAGCAGGGTCATTGCAATGTAGATGGTATACAGGATCGCCGCTGAGGTGCGCATTTTCGGCACCATCTTGCTCACGGAGGGACCCGGCGACTCCGCGCGCAGCAGATAAATGCTCTCGCCCGACATCGGCACCACCGCGAGCATGAACACAAGCACGCCCATGCCGCCGAGCCAGTGGGTAAAGCTCCGCCAGAACAGCAGGCAGTGCGGCATCGCCTCAACATCGGTCAAAATGCTTGCGCCGGTGGTCGTAAAGCCGGAGATCGTCTCAAACAACGCGTCTAAATAACTCGGGATCGCGCGGCTGAACCAAAAGGGCAGCGCACCCACGAGCGAAATCACAATCCATGAAAGGGAAACCATCACAAAGCCGTCCCGCGCGTGCATCGTGCGACGCGTCTTCGGCTTCAGGAGGATCAGCGGCAGCCCGACGAGTACGCATACGCCGATCGCCGCAAGGAGGCTGTAAAGCTCCTTTTCTCCGTAGAGCAGCGCGACGATGCAGGGCAGCAGCAGAAAGCCGCCGATCAGCAGGAGAACATAGCCCAAAAGGGACAGAATCATTCGGTAGTTCATGCCCGCGCTCTCCGTTTGTCGAGGATGTCGTCGAGGTCGTTCAGCCCCGTCACGGTCGTCACGACGATGACGGTGTCGCCCGGCTCAATGGTGTCCTTGCCGCCGGGTGTAAGGATCTTGCCGCCGCGGTTGATTGCGCCGATGAGCAGATTCGGCTGTAAGGTAAGCTCCATGAGCGGCTTGCCGCAGACAGCGGATTTCGCCGTGGCACGGAATTCCAGCGCCTCGACACGGTTGCCGACCAGCTTGTAAAGTGTTTCCACATTTGAGCCGAGGGAATTCTGCATCGCACGGACATAGCGGACGATGTGATCGGCTGCGATATACCGCGGATGGAACACGCTGCCCAGATCCATCTGCTTGATGATATGTGAGAAGGTGGTGCGGTTGATTTTCGTGACGATTTTCGCGTGGGTGATGCTGCGGGCGTAGAGGCTCATCAGCACATTTTCCTCGTCAATGCCTGTCAGGGAGGCGACCGCGTCCATTTTTGCGATGCCCTCCTCGGCAAGCAGGCGCTCATTCGTCGCGTCGCCGTGAATGACTGTCGCCTCCGGCAGCACCTCGGAGAGGTGGGCACAGGTCTCGGGATTTGCCTCGATGATCTTGACACTCGCGCCGAAATCCAGCATCAGCCTTGCGAGGTAATAAGAGATTCTGCCGCCGCCGAGGAGCATCACGCGCTTGACGGGATCGGTCTGAATGCCGATCTTGCGGAAGAATTTGGCAGCGGTCTTCGGCTTGGCGACGAAGCTGATGCGGTCGCCCGTCTGCAGCCGGAAGTTGCCGGAGGGGATAAAGACCTCGTGCTCACCGCGTTCAACCACGCAGATCAGCACGCCGGTTTGCAGTCTGCCCAGCGTCTGCAGAGTCATGCCCGCGAGGGGCGAGGTCTCGGGCAGACGCACCTTGTGCAGTTCCACGCGGCCCTTGGAGAAGGTGTCAATCTTGATTGCGGAGGGAGCGCGCAGAATGCGCGCAATCTCCAGCGCGCTGGCAAGCTCCGGATTGAGCGCCATGCTCAAGCCGAGGTCGTCCTGTACCAGACGGATGCCGGCAGAATATTCCGGATTGCGGACGCGGGCGATGGTGTTGCCCACGCCGAGTTTTTTTGCAATCAGGCAGGCAAGCAGATTCTCCTCGTCCGTGGACATGACCGCGATGGCGAGGTCGGAACGGTCTACGCCCGCCTCTTTTTGTGTTTCAAGGGTGATGCCATTGCCCTCCACGGTCATCACATCGAGGGTATTGACCGCGTCAAGGGCGTCGGCGCTGCGGTCAATGACCGTGATCTCATGTCCCTCGCGCAGAAGCTGGTCTGCAAGGGTCACGCCGATTTTCCCCGCGCCGATGATTACGATTTTCATGGTTCGTGTGCCTCCTGTCGGATGCTTTCATGGAATACCATAGCACATTTCATGCAGGAAAGCAACCGTGAAGTGCGAAAGAAGCCGGCTTCTGCCTCAGAGATCAAATATAAAGCATCCTCCCGCGTTTTACGGGAGGATGGTGTTTTAAAGAATCTTGCATAGGCGGGTCTTCATGAATTTTTCATTCAAATGTTCCAATACATTGGGCAGCTTCGTAAAGCGGGCGACGAGCCAGCCGATTTCCGCGACGGCGATGCCGGAGATCACATCAAGCAGGACATGCTGCTTGGTAAAGAGCGTCGATGCAAAGACGAGCAGCGTGCCGATGGTGCAAAGCACGCCCGTCAACGCACGATGCCGCAGGGATCTGCACTCGTAGATGTACCTTGTGCCGAGCCATGCCACAAAGCAGTGGATGGACGGGAAGAGATTGGTGGGCGTATCGATCCAATAGATAAACCGCATCACGAATGGGATAAAGCCGCTGCCCTCCACCTCGGGGCGGAAATTCGTGGTTGGCAGCACCACAAAGAAGACGAGGCAGATCAGCTTTGCGACGAAATCCGCCGCTGCCAGCCGGTATGCCAGCTTTGGGCTTTCTCTTGCGACGGTGGTATTTTGATAGGTCCAAAATATGAAGGTGCCGATATAGACCAGCACCCACGCCGGTTGAAAGGGGGTCGCCCGGTCGAACGCTGTCGTCATATCGAGCGCGTCGGCATAGCCGGTGAAGAGCTGAATGAGCTTTGCGCCCTGATAGGCGAGAAGATTCATCAGTCCGGTCAGCGTCAGCGGCAGAATTGCATAGGTCGGGATGATTTTGCGCAGGGTGCGCCGAAACATGGGGGTCACCTCGGTTTTTTCTAACATTATAGCGGAAATCTGCGGAAAGTCAATCTCACGCTTCGATAATATTGATGCAATAGCGCATCAGAATTACCGCAAGCTGGGCGCGGGTGGCGTTGCCCTGCGGGTCGAGCCGCTGATTGCCGACGCCGCTGATCAAGCCTTCGGCGACCGCCCACGACATTGCGCCCTGTGCATAGCTGCTGATGCTGCCTCGATCGCCGAATGCCGAAAGGTCAGCGAAAGCAGAGATGGGATAACCTTTGTAACTCGTGTAGCGGAGCAGTATGGTCGCCGCCTGTTCGCGGGTCACTTCTTCCTCAGGGGCAAACTTGCCGCCGCCAACGCCGTCAATGATGCCGCGCAGCTTCCCCCATGTTACGGCGGAGCTGTACCACGCTGACGCAGGCACGTCGATGAAATCCGTACCCGGCAGAATCGCGGGGGAGCCCTCCAAACGGTAGAGCACCGTCACGAGCATGGCGCGGGTCATGGTACCCTCGGGATCGAAGCGCCCCTCTGCGACGCCGTTGAACATGCCGTGGGAGATCGCGTAATCCACGCCGTCGTGATACCACTGGCTGCGGTCTAAATCCTCGTATTGCAGAGAGAGGCAACGGCTTTCCGTGAAATGAACCGTCAATGTGCAGTCGGCAGCTTGGTCGGAGAAGAAAAACCTATTACCGTCCTGCGTAACGGTTGCTGCATCTGCCGGTGTGAGCGTCCAGCCGCTGACGGTGTAATTCTCGTTCGGCACGGCGAGAACGTAACCGGTTTTCACCGTTACCTTGCCGTAAGCTGGCGCGTCAGAGGCGGCATTGACCGTGTATTCCGAGCTTGTCAGCAGGGGTATGGTCAGCGGATAATCGGCGACCGCGCCCTCACTCGGCTTTCTCGGATCTGTCTGACCAAGCGACTCGGCAGCGGTGTATGCGCCGGTTTCATCATAGCGCGAGAGGACAATACGGTTGTCATAGATCGTCAGCACCGAGAGGGTGAGAGTATCATTGGTGGCGCTTGTGGAGTAGCCGACATAACCGGCATTCATATAGGTGAAGTTGAGCGTCTGTCTGTTGCTGCCTGCCGCGCCGTGGCTTGGCGTGTTGACATCCAGCGTCTGACCCCGGGCGACAAAGTTGACCGCGCCACCCCAGTCTGCCTCATAGTCCGCAGCAGCGCCGGAATGGTTATGCCCGAAGAGAAACAGGACATTCAGTTCCTCGGCGGCTTCGTTCAGCTCGGAGAAAATGAGACTTGCGTAGGGGTTGTCGCCGCCGTTATAGCGGGTGGAATAGTGCAGCGGGACATGGCAAAGCACAAGGATCGGGCGCAGCTCCTTTGCCGCGCTCAGCTCGTCCATGCACGCGCCCAAACGCTGCGCTGTCGCGGAGATCGTACTTTCCATTGCAGCGGTCTGACTGTATGGAAAGTCCTTTTCGTTGATGACATATACGAGATAAGCGTCTTCCGCGTCATAGGGCTGCAAGCCGCTTTCGGCAAGCGCGGGCGTACCCTCATAGTCGTGGTTGCCCTGCGTGAAGACTGTTGTGTGTGAGGCGGTATAGCCGACGCCGAAGGTATTATCCAGCATCGAGCGGATATAACCGATGCCCTCGCTCGAGCAATGCGTGCCGTCGCCGTCCGACTGGAAGTGGTCGGTATAGTCTCCGACAAACAGCGCCGCGTCAGGTGTTACGCCGTCGACTGCGACGGAGGAGAGAAGCGCTTTCAGCGAGACCGCGCGGGGCTGCTCGTCCAGCGGCGTATCGTCGTAGAGAAAACGGTTATAGGAGGGACTGTAGCAGTTGTTTTGAAAATCCGAACCAAGCAGGATCGTGACGGGAGTCTCCGCCGCCTGCGCAAACGGCAGACAGGACAGCAACAGGATAAGGATCAGCAGAGCGGGAACGGCGCGTTTCATGGGATTATTCCTCCTTTTTTGTCTCTCGGAATGCGAAAAAGCGCTGCCCGAGGTAGTTGAAGCCGACGAACAGACACATGCCCGTCAGCATGGCGAGATTATCGCGCACAGTCTTTGATGCGCCGGACAGTAGATGATATACGGCAGGCTTTGCAAGACCGTAGGCGAGCAGGTAGCACACCACGATATTCAGCGCGAAACGGACGATCACTCCGACACCGCTGCCTTTGTATTTGAAGGTAAAATAGCGGTTGAGAAAATAGCTCATCACGCTTGCCAGTGCGTAGCTGACCGCCGTGGATGCCCAATAGCCCATGCCTGCCCAGTTGTAGAGCAAAAACATCAATCCGTTGCCGACGAGCGTATTCAGCACGCCGACCAGCAGAAATTTCCACAGCTTTGCGTCAAAGAGCGACAAAAGCTTTTTTTTCATATGCAGACCTCCAAAGGATATTATTATCATCATAGTAGAAAACAGAGAAAAAAGCAAGAAAAATCCTCAGCCAAGCGGCTGAGGATGGAG
>CAMAEX010000115.1:0-6200 GCA_945832065.1 uncultured Clostridia bacterium
TGGAAAGGAAGCCGGACTGGCTGCCCGGCTTCCTTGTCCAAATATATTGTAATAGAGAGGTGTTGAGTATCGCACTATATCATTTTCATGTGACGCAAATCAAGCGCAGCGCAGGACAATCTGCCATTGCATCTGCCGCCTATCGCTCCGGCGAGAAGCTGCACAGCGAATACTACGGCGAGGGTGCGGTCAAAGTTCGTAGGGCACGACGACCTCGGCGTGCCGTCCGCGAAGCGGCTCCGTAGGAATTTACGATACTGCACGGCATTTCGTAGCTGCCACGGCGGGGGGACGCTTGCGAGCGCCGCCTGTGGCGGAGAAAGCGAGCAAGAAGGAGTGGCAGAATCAAGGCGACTGACAAGTGGGCTTTGCCCACGCAGACAGAGCCGCTGATTCAACAGGACATGTCCCCGCCCTACAGAGGCTGTTTTGTTTTTCGTAGTGTGTATGGATAAAAAATCACCCCTCCCGTTCCGTGGGAGAGGTGATTTTGCATTATCGGATCACAGGCTGCAGGGATAGGGTGTCCTCTGCAAAGCCGTAGGTCGCAAAGAGCCTTTTCGCAGCGGGGTGCTCTGCCGGCGCGCCGAGCTGCAGGAAGCGCTTGCCGCGTTTTCTGGCAAGGCTGACCGCTTCGCCTAAAAGCTGCGCGGAAAAGCCCTTGCCGCGATACTCCGGCAGAACGGCGAGGTGCATGATCTCGTCCGTCTCCGCGTCCAAGCTGCGCAGGGTGAGCGCGCCCGTGGGCGTATCCACGAGCATGGAAATGCGCGTGACCTCTCCCGCCGGGACATCGAGCGCGGCAAGCAGGGGCGCGTCGGTCGTTTCAGGGTCATGATACCACATATTATGATCCTTGTGCTCGCCGCCGCGCCACCACTGCTGTCTGCCCAAGGTGGAAATTTCCAACGGCAAATGGGACGCGTCGTTTAAATATTCCAACCGGTAGCCCGTGCCGTCCCAAAGGAGCTTGGTCACGGCGGTGTTTTCGCTGTGGGGCAGGTCGCGTTTTTCGGGGAAGAACAGCCGCTGCTGCACGCCCCGCAGCACCATGCCGTGGGAGAAAATTGCGACGGTCTGCCCCGCGTGGCGGCGGGCAACCTCCTCCAATGCCTCTAAAAAGCGCCCCGTATAGGTGGCAAAGCGTTCGCTGCCCTCCACCGACCAGTTCTGCGGGTCGTGGGAAAAGGCGCGGTTGCGCTCCGGGTCGGTGTGGTCGAGCCAGCCGAAGGGAAGATCCTCCCACACGCCGCAGTTCAGCTCACGAAAGCGCGGCTCTTTGTTGAGCGGGAGGTTTTTCGGTTTGTAGACCGCGCCCGCCGTGGTGCAGGTGCGGGTCAAGTCGCTGGCGTACACCGCGTCGATGGGGATGCTTTCAAACCGCTTCGCCAGCGCTTCGATCTGCTTTAAGCCGTTGGGCGTCACGTTGGAGTCATACTGCCCATGCAGGCGGCGAAACACATTCCCCTCCGCCTCGGCGTGGCGGATCAAATAAATCGTCGTCATAAAATCACCGTTTTCTGCATATTTTTAAAAAGTATACCACAGAACGGCAGCAAAGAAAAGACAGTTTCCGACTTTTTGCGTTTTTTCCGCGCAGTGGGGCAAACTATTCCCGCCACGCGGTTCAATTTTTATCATCGGGAGGTAACTATCATGCAGGTCAAAGGATTTTTGCTGACCCTCGGCTTGGGAATGGCAGCCGGCGGCGTAGTCGCGTTGATGCTGCCGCAGCAGTCGCAGGCACGGAAAAAAGCGCAGAAAGCCGTCGATAAGCTGGAGCAGTCGGTCACGAACATGGTGCAGTAATGACACCCCATGCGGGCGGCTGATAGCCGCCCCTACGGAGTTAGCTGCGAGCAACGGTCGTAGCGCGCGGCATCCCTGACGCGCCTCACACAGAGGGGCTTCAGTGAACAGTGAATAGAGAACAGAGAATCGTGAAAAGTGTCGGAGCGCTCCGCGCGGATTCCAAACGCGGGCGGCTGATAGCCGCCCCTACGAGGGCAATCGAAGCGCTTGCCGTAGGGGCGGATATTATCCGCCCGTGTGCAGGAACTACCAAGTGTGTATAAACTTGTTTGCCCGTACCGTCTGCCGCTTCGCGGTCGGCGGGGGGACGCTTGCGAGCGCCGCCTGCGGCGGAAGAAGCGAGCAAGAAGGAGTGGCAGAATCAAGGCGATTGGCAAGCGGGCTTCGCCCGCGCAGACAGAGCCGCTGATTCAACAGGACATGTCCCCGCCCTACAGAGGGGGGCGGGAATATTCACAAAACATTCAAAAAATCCGGGCGGGCGAGGCTTGACAATTTTGAAAAGCGTGGTATGATGTGAAAAAAGAGATTAGCACTCTCAATCGCAGAGTGCTAAAAATCAAAAGGGACTCTTCCGGAAAGGAGCATTGTTATGAATCCCGACATCTATACGCAGAAATCTTTGGAAGCCGTCCGCGACGCGCAGCGGCTTGTGACGGAGCATCAGAATCAGCAGCTTGAGCAGGTGCATCTGCTGCTTGCGCTGTTACGGCAGGAGAACGGGCTGATCCCGCAGCTCCTGAAGAAAATGGACATCTCCCTTGAGAGCTTTGACGCGGCGACGGAGGCGGCGGTGAACAAGCTGCCCGTGGTGACCGGTTCGGGGCGCGACGCGGAGCATTTCTACATTTCGCGGGGCGTGGACAGCTTGCTTGCCCAAGCGGAGAATACCGCAAAATCCATGCGCGACGACTATGTCTCCGTGGAGCATCTCTTCCTCGCCATGCTGGACACCGCCGACGATACGGTGCGTCCGCTGTTCTCCGACTACCGCGTGACGAAGGAGAACGCCTTGCAGACCCTGCAGGGCATTCGCGGCAGCCAGCGCGTGACGACGGACAACCCCGAGAGCACCTATGAGGCGCTGGAAAAGTACGGCACCGACCTTGTCAAAAAGGCGCGTGAGAAAAAGACCGACCCCGTCATCGGCAGAGACGATGAAATTCGAAATGTCATCCGTATTCTGTCTCGAAAGACGAAGAATAACCCCGTCCTGATCGGCGAGCCGGGCGTCGGCAAGACCGCCATCGCCGAGGGCTTGGCGCAGCGGATCGTGCGGGGCGATGTGCCGAAGTCCCTGCAGGACAAGACGATCTTCTCCCTCGACATGGGTGCTCTGATCGCGGGCGCGAAGTACCGCGGCGAGTTTGAGGAGCGCTTGAAGGCGGTGTTGAACGAGGTAAAAAGCTCCGAGGGGCGCATTATTCTGTTCATTGATGAGCTGCATACCATCGTCGGCGCGGGCAAGACCGAGGGCAGCATGGACGCGGGCAACCTGTTGAAGCCCATGCTGGCGCGGGGCGAGCTGCACTGCATCGGCGCGACGACGCTCGACGAATACCGCAAGTATATTGAAAAGGATCCCGCCCTGGAGCGCCGGTTCCAGACGGTCTTGGTCAGCGAGCCGACGGTGGAGGATACCATCGCGATTTTGCGCGGGTTGGAGGAGCGCTATGAGGTGTTCCACGGCGTGAAGATCACCGACCCCGCGATCATTGCCGCCGCGACGCTGTCCGACCGCTATATCACCGACCGTTTCCTGCCGGACAAGGCGATCGACCTTATTGACGAGGCGTGCGCGATGATCCGCACGGAGATGGACTCGATGCCCACGGAGCTGGATGTGATCCGCCGTAAGATCATCCAAATGGAAATTGAAGAAGCGGCGCTGAAAAACGAAAATGACGCGCTGTCACAGGGCAGACTGGCGGAGCTGCGCAAGGAGCTTGCGGAGCAGCGGGAGAAATTCAACGCCATGAAGACCCAGTGGGAGAACGAGAAGAACGCCATCGGCAAGGTGCAGCAGCTCCGGGAGCGCATTGAGGATTTGGGCGCGCAGATCGAGCGGGCAGAGCAGGAATATGACCTTGAGACGGCGGCGCGGCTGAAATACGGCGAGCTGCCGGAGCTGAAGAAGCAGCTTGCCCACGAGGAGCAGCTTGCGCAGAACGCCAAGCAGAGCAACCTCCTGCGCGACAAGGTGACGGAGGAGGAGATCGCCCGCATTGTCGAGCGCTGGACGGGCATTCCCGTGGCAAAGCTCGTCGAGGGCGAGCGCGAAAAGCTCCTGCATTTGGAGGATGTGCTGCACAAGCGCGTCGTCGGGCAGGAGGAAGCGGTCAAGTCCGTTTCGGAAGCCATTTTGCGCTCCCGTGCGGGCATTCAGGACCCCAACCGACCCCTCGGCTCCTTCCTGTTCTTAGGCCCCACGGGTGTCGGCAAGACGGAGCTGGCAAAAGCCCTCGCCGAGGCGCTGTTTGACGACGAAAAGAACCTCGTGCGCATTGATATGTCCGAATATATGGAGAAGTTCTCCGTCTCCCGTCTGATCGGAGCGCCTCCCGGCTATGTGGGCTATGACGAGGGCGGTCAGCTCACCGAGGCGGTGCGGCGGCATCCCTATTCCGTCGTGCTGTTCGACGAGGTTGAAAAGGCGCATCCCGATGTGTTCAACGTCCTGCTGCAGGTCTTGGATGACGGCAGAATCACCGATTCCCAGGGCAGAACGGTGGATTTCAAGAACACGATTTTGATTTTGACCAGCAACCTCGGCTCGGAATACCTGCTGGGCGGCATCAACGAAAACGGCGAGATCAGCGAGGAGGCAAGAGCGCAGGTCGAGCAGCTCTTGAAGCGCTCGTTCCGTCCGGAATTTCTGAACCGCTTAGACGAGATCGTCTTCTATAAGCCGCTGACGAAGGAGAATATTGTGCACATCATCGACCTCCAGCTTGCCCAGCTCAACCGCCGTTTGGCGGAGAAGCAGCTTAAGTGTGCGCTGACGGAGGAGGCAAAGCAGTTCGTCATTGACGCGGCGTACGACCCGCAGTACGGCGCAAGACCGCTGCGCCGGTATTTGCAGCACACGGTCGAGACACTGCTGGCCAAGCGCATCGTCAAGGGCGACATCACGCCGAACACGACGCTTACCGTCGCCGTACGGAATGGTGCGTTGGTCGTGGAGTGAGCTTTCGCAAGACGGGGCGTAGGGGCGGATCGTATCCGCCCGGTGCAGGAACTACGGATTTCAGTGAATAGTGAATAGTGTCGGAGCGCTCCGCGCGGATCTCAAACGCGGGCGGCTAATAGCCGCCCCTACGAGAAAGAATTGGAGTCTACGCCGTAGGGGCGGATACTATCCGCCCGGTGCAGGCACTGCCGCGTACATACCGGCGGCACGTTCCATGAAGAAATTTTCGGTTTGTTCAGAAATAAATTGCAAAAACCTATAGCTATTTTGTTTCGAGTGTGATAAAATTGTATTCGGTGGACATTGGCTTTCACCTATAGACATTTCTATTCGCCGCTTCGGCGGCAGATATGATTAGGAGGAAATAGTATGGAAACTTACGGCCTTGAAAAGCTGGGCATTCTCGCCCCCAAAGCGGTTTACCGCAACCTCGGTCCCGCACAGCTCACCGAAGCTGCCCTGCGCCGCGGCGAGGGCAAGCTGAGCAACACCGGCGCGCTCGTCGTCACCACCGGCAAGTACACCGGCCGCTCGCCTAACGACAAGTTCATCGTTGACACCCCCGCCATCCATGACGACATCGCCTGGGGCAAGGTCAACCGCCCCATCTCCAAGGAGAAATTCGACGCCATCAAGGGCAAGCTCTGCGCTTACCTGCAGGGCCGTGAGATCTTCGTTTTCGACGGCTTCGCAGGCGCCGATCCCGCACATACCAAGAAGTTCCGCATCGTCAACGAGCTTGCCTCTCAGAACCTCTTCATTCATCAGCTTCTCATCCGCCCGACTGCGGAAGAGCTTGCCGCCTACGGCGAGGCGGACTACACCGTCCTCTGCGCCCCCGGCTTCAAGTGCGATCCCGTTGTGGACGGCGTGAATTCCGAGGCTGCCATCATGATCGACTATGAGGCGCACCTCATCGTCATCTGCGGCTCCCAGTACGCAGGCGAGATCAAGAAGAGCGTCTTCTCCACGATGAACTATGTGCTGACCAAGGAGAACATCCTCCCGATGCACTGCTCGGCGAACATGGATCCCGAGACCCATGAGACGGCTGTCTTCTTCGGTCTGTCCGGCACCGGCAAGACCACCCTCTCCGCTGACCCCAAGCGTAAGCTCATCGGCGACGACGAGCACGGCTGGGCGGACGACGGCATCTTCAACATCGAGGGCGGCTGCTACGCCAAGTGCATCAACCTCA
>CAMAEX010000116.1:0-6170 GCA_945832065.1 uncultured Clostridia bacterium
CCTCGCGAACGGCTGCGCTACCACGTCGCTTCGCTCCTCGCAATGACACGTCGGGTACTTTTTCGACACGCTGGGATCCTTGATGAAAGAATTTCATCAAGAATCAGTATCAGAAATGTTTTCCGTCACGCCTTCTGCTGCGTCTGCGCCGACAGGCTCGACAGGATCGCCTCGATCGGCGGATTCTTGAATCGGTAGCTTGCCTTGTTGGCGATCAGCCTTGCGCTGATACCGGCGATCGTTTCGATCACTTCCAAATGATTCTCTCTGAGCGTCGTTCCCGTCTCGACGATATCGACGATCACATCCGACAGACCGAGGATCGGCGCAAGCTCGATGGAGCCGTTCAGATGGATGATGTCAATGTCCCGTCCGAGGGAGAGGTAGTATTTCTTCGCGATATTTGAGAACTTCGTTGCCACCTTCAGCGTGCGTCCGGTCTTGTCACGGAAATCCTCCTTTGCCGCCACCGCCATCCGGCAGATCCCCGTTTGCAGGTCAAGCAGCTCATAAACGTCCGGCTCATATTCCAGCAGGATGTCCTTTCCGGCAACGCCGACATCCGCAGCACCCCGTTCAACGTAGATCGCCACATCCGACGGCTTCACCCAAAAATACCGGACGCCCTTTTCCGGGTTCTCAAAGATCAGCTTTCTGCTGTTTTCCAGCACAGCCGGGCACTCGAACCCCGCCTTGGCAAACATCGCGTAGACCTTCTCCCCCAGTCTGCCCTTCGGAAGCGCAATATTCAGCATATCATCCATTTCGTTCCCCTCCGCCGACGCGCACAAGCCGCCGATAACGCAGCTTCTCCGGAATATCCTTTCTCGCCACGACGCTTTCGCCGCCCATGCGCAGTTCGGCGCACAGCGCATTCAGCGCCGCGACATCACAGCGCTTATCATAGAGCACCAGCGCGTCGACATCATATCCGTCATCGTCTCGCTCCAGCTCCTCCAGCAGATCCAGATAGACCGCAAAGCCGATGGCTTCGTAGCTTTTCCCCATTTTTCGGACGAGGCTCCCATATTGCCCGCCGGACAGCACGCCGGATGGCACTCCGTTGACATAGCCGCGGAAAACGATCCCGTTATAGTAATTCATGTCGTTCACCACGGAAAAATCAATACGCAGCTTCTCCATCGGTGTCTGTCTGCCGAGAAGCTCCACAGCGCCGATCAGCTCCTGCGTCGCCTTGCAGGGAAAATTCTCCTTCAGAAGCGCAAGCGTTTCCTCCGCAGTACTGTTCATCTTCATAAGGGCGGTGATTTTCGTTGGAGAAATGCCGGCAGCCTCAAAAATTTCGCAGACCCCGTGCACATTCTTCTGCCCCATGCACCGAATGATCTCGATTTTCGTCCTTTCGGAAAAACCGTATTCGTCCAAAACATCGGAGATAATTCCGGCGTGGGATATTTCCAGCACATAGCTTGGCGAGATCAGCGCCAAACTCTTCGATGCCAGCTCCAGCACCTCGGAGATGCAGAAAACATCAATATCTCCGAGACATTCCAATCCCGCCTGCTTGATCTCCTTGAACATCTTGGTGCCGCTCGACACGCGGTAAACATTTTCGTCATAGAACAGTCTTTCCGTCTCGGCGTGCTTCGGATGCGCATTCTTGATGATGGACAGCGTAACATCGGGCTTCAGCGCCATCAGCTTACCATCCGTGTCCGTAAAGGTGATCACATGATCCGAAACGAGGAAATTTTTGTTGCCGGCGTACAGATCATATTCCTCGAACTTGTTCATCTTGTAGTGTGTATAGCCGTAGCTTTTGTATAAGCGCCTGAGCGACAGCTCCGTCCGCTCTCCGAGGGTCAAAACTTCATCCGCAGACATCATTTTTCGTTCCTCCCGTTTTCGCCTCTGTGCGATGTGTCATTCTTTCCAGCACCCTTCGGTAGCCGCCGTCTCCGTAAACAAGGCACCGATTCACCCTGCATATCGTTGCCGTGCTTGCGCCGGTCTCCTTCGAGATTTCCTGATAGGCTTTGCCGCTGTTCAGCAAAGCGGCTACCCAAAGCCGGAGCGACATATCCATAAGCTCCCGGATCGTGCATATGTCCTCAAAAAACGCTTCACACTCCTCTACGGTCTGCAATGCCAGCACCGCTTCATAGAAGCGCTCCATTTCCTTGTTTGCGAGCTTTCCCATCTTCGTATCCTCTCACTTTTTAGCATATTACCATATTACCATGATAAAGCGATGAAGTCAATACCGTTTTTATTATTTGTAAGCATCCTTTCTGCTTGCTTCGTGTTCCGCCCACTGCATCCGGTCACAAGGGGGGTATCTTTGCCGGTTGGGATGACCGACCGGCACTGCGGCAGGTGGTGCAGAAGATCAACGCCGACTACAATGCGCTCTATCCGCATATGACCGTGTATCAGAACATGGCGTTTTCCCTGAAGCTGCGCCACGCGCCCAAGGACGAGATCGATCTCAAGGTGCGTCAGACCGCCGAGATATTGGATATCACCCAGTACCTTGACCGCAAGCCCAAAGCGCTCTCCGGCGGTCAGCGTCAGCGTGTCGCCATTGGTCGTGCCATTGTTCGCGACCCCAAGGTCATGCTCATGGACGAGCCTCTGTCCAACCCGGACGCGAAGCTGCGGAACGAAAGGCGTGCCGAGATCATCAAGCTCCGCGAGCGCATTAACACCATGTTCATCTATGTCACCCACGATCAAACCGAGGCTATGAACACGGAAGTGTCTGACACAGGCGTTCAGGCAAAGGTCGACATGGCGGAGATGATGGGCTCGTCTGTCCATCTGCATGTCAGTGCCGCGGGCAGAGTCGTGATCATCATTGTTCCCACCACCGACATGTAAGGAAATTACGCCATGGGCAATACCGTCCACTTCACCTTCAGCGGGAAGGTGGCGCATGTATTCAGCAAGGAAACGGATAAGAGCTTAGAGTTCTAAGACCTCTGAACAAATCAGCGTCTCCGGTGACGCGCTGCCTTCGCTTTCAATTCTCTGTAGGAAACGCTTGCGTTTTGCGGAGTATTATTGTATAGTTTATAGTCGGAAGGTTTCCTAAGAAGGCGTGGCAGCCGCATTGCCGCAGGTGTAGGACAGCATTGATCACGGCATCGTATCCGGCACGACGGCGACAGATGCGCAGAAAAATCCGAATCCGAAGCACGCAGCCCCTGCCCTCCGGCGGAAGCTGCGTTTTTGACGTTCACATTGGCTTTATCAGAGGAAAAACTATATGGTTGATTTACAATATAAGGACGCACTTAAATCAGGGCAGAAGGAGCAGCGCCGTTACGCGGCCAAGGGCTGGTCGCCCTGCCTCCCTGTTTTGGATGACTTTGTTTTGCCGGAGAACTCCGCGTCGGCGCTCCCGCTGGGAACGATGCAGATCCCGACGGAGTTCATTGTCGGAACGAAAACCCGCGCAAGAACGAATTCCTTTGCGCCAAATTTTATGCCGATCCTGCCCGAGGATTCCGAATTCGCGAAAAAGTGGAGCAGTCTCTACCGAGCGCATTTGGAGGAAGGGATCCGTGACCCGATCAAGGTCTATGAGTACATGAACCGCTACTATGTGGAGGAAGGCCATAAGCGCGTCAGCGTTTTGAAATTCTTCGACGCGCCGACGATCTCCGGGCAGGTGTATCGTGTGCTTCCGGAGCGAAACGGGGAAAAAGAAACCGAGCTTTACTATGAATTCGTCTCCTTCTATCAGTACAGCAAGGTCAATTTCATCGAGTTTTCAAAATCAGGAAGCTACGAGGCGCTGCAGCAGGCTTTGGGGAAAGCACCGTCGGAGGAATGGACAGAAGAGGATCGGCACCGTTTTCGAGCTGCCTATCACTTCTTTTGCCAGGCATACAGGGCGAGCGGCGGAGATAAGCTGCGCTCCACTGCGGGTGACGCGATGCTGGCATATATACAGGTTTATGGCTATCAAAGCCTATCCTCCTGCTCGATGACAGAAATCAAAAAAAATGTCCAAAGCATGTGGGAGGAGATCCTGCTGCAACAGGAGGAGCCGCCCATCGAAATGAAGCTCGCGCCGGAGGCGGAAAAGAAAGCCGGGCTTTTCTCAATGATCCTTCCTTCGAGCAGCCCTACCGTGCTGAAAGCAGCCTTTCTGTATGATAAAACGCCGGAGCAGTCCGGCTGGGCTTACCGGCATGAGCTTGGGCGAAAGCATGTCCAGCGTGTGTTTGCCGATAGCCTGGAAACCGTTGCCTATCCGAATGTTATGGAGGGCGATCCTCTGCAGGCAATCGAGCAGGCGATCTCTGACGGGAACCGGCTGATTTTTACGACCTCGCCCAGACTGCTGCAGGCGAGCCTCCGCGCAGCAATCGAGCATCCGGAGGTAGTCATCATGAATTGCTCTCTCAACACCTCCCACCGGTACATCCGCACCTACTATGCAAGGGTCTATGAGGCAAAGTTTATCATCGGAGCGATCGCCGGTTCCCTGTCTGATACGGACAAAATCGGATATATTTGCGATTATCCGATTTACGGGCAGATCGCGGGGATCAACGCCTTTGCCCTCGGCGCACAAATGGTCAATCCGAGGGCAAAGATCTACCTTGAATGGTCAACGCAGAAGGACGGCGGGAACGCGCTGGATCGTCTGAAGGACAGGGGCGTTGATCTTGTCTCATTTCAAGACACGGCGAGATATGCGCGCGGGAAGCAAAGCAGCTTTGGTCTTTCCTACCTGTCCGGAGACGAGCAGGAGCTTTTGGCCGCCCCGGTGCCAAAATGGGGCATCTATTATGAATTGATCATACGTCAGGAACGGGATAAAGCGGCAAAGGCGGTGTATGAAAGCAGCAACAAGGCGTTGAATTATTATTGGGGTATGTCTGAGGGGGTGGTGGATCTAATTGTATCAAATCGACTGCCGGAGGGAACCAGACGGCTGGCAGAGTATTTGAAGGAAAGTGCCCGCAGGGAGTTCTGCCACCCGTTTTTTACGCCGATCCATACACAGGACGGACGGCAGATCGGCACACAGGGAGAGCGGCTCAGCGTAGAGCAGATCGCCAACATGGATTATTTGACGGAAAATGTCATCGGCGGAATACCGAGCTATGAGGAGCTCAATGCGATTGCCCAAGCGACGGTCGATGCCTCAGGTATCCTCCCGCCAAGCAGAAGGACGGAGCAGCTATGAAAATACTTGCCGTTTCCGATGTCGAGTCAAAGTATTTCTACGATTACTACACGCCCGGAAAGCTGCGTGAGTTTGATCTGATCATCGCCTGTGGAGACCTTCGCCGCTCCTATCTGGAGTTCCTTGCGACCATGGCACGCTGCCCCTTGCTGTATGTACACGGCAATCACGACGATGCCTTTGAAAGCGCCCCGCCGGAGGGGTGTATCTGTATTGATGATAAGCTCTATGTTCACAACGGCGTGCGGATCCTTGGGCTTGGCGGTGCCTATCGCTACCGAGACGGTCGGCATATGTTCACGGAGGGGCAGATGCGGCGGCGTATCCGGCGATTGCGGTTTTCGATTTGGCGCAATCGGGGGTTCGATATTCTGGTAACGCACGCGCCCGCAAGGCACATCAATGACATGGATTCTCTCTCCCACCGCGGATTTGAGTGCTTCGGAAGCCTGATCGAACGCTACTGCCCGAAGTATTTTGTGCACGGACACATCCATAGAAGCTATGGGATCAATATTCCGCAAAGAACAAAGTCAGGCAAAACCACAATTATTAACGCGTTTGAGTATTGCGTATTTGAGTATTAACCCGGATTACATTTCATTTCAGAGGGGACACAAGAGCCGTAGAGCAATCTGCGACTCTTTATTTATTCAGAATTCGACCAAAGAAGAGGACGTGTGATGAAGATAAAAACAAAAAACATCCGGGAGATGACCGGCGCTTAGAAAAATAGCCGCCGCAAAATCACACGATTTTGCGGCGGCTGGCACCCCCGGGAGAATTTGAACCTCTGACCCTTCGCTTAGGAGTTACAATTTGAGCAGTAATCCCGTGTCAACCGAAGCCAAAGAAAGTCAGTATTTTCAAGGCTTTCCGGCACTTCGGAGTCAATTTATGTAAGCCAAAATAAAGAAAATAAAGCCGGATAAACGCACGATGATTAGAAAATCAGCGTGTCGAAAAAGTCCCCGACATGTCATTGCGAGGAGCGAAGCGACGTGGT
>CAMAEX010000117.1:0-6149 GCA_945832065.1 uncultured Clostridia bacterium
TGGTAAAAAGATTTTTGTTTTTTCTCCTGTCTACTTGACAGGGAGCGGTTCATTTATGAGACAAGCTGCTTTTGCATAAGCTGTAACGTCAGCCGCCGCAGGTGCGGCAGGAATTCTCCTTGTGGTCTCCGCCGTGGCTGTCGGGGAAGAAGGCGCGCATCGGAAAATCAATGCGGCTGAACAGCTCGCAGGGATCCTCCTCGCAGCACTCGTCGTCGCAGCATTCCCGCGTCGGTGCGCAGTATTCGCACACTTCGATCGACAGCGGCGTGTCGCGCTCGAGACGGACGGTAGAGAACTGACCGATGGTGACATACAGACGCTTGCTCTCGCCGGAGAGTACCAGCTGCTCCCCGAAGCTCTCGACGATATTCGCGGGAATGTCGGTCAGCTCCGTCTCGCAGCGGCGGCACTCGCAGACCTCCTTGACCTTTGCGGAGAGGATCATCGGGTCGAGCGCCTCCACAACAGCAAGCGGCTTTTCGCATTGCAGCAGAGACTCCGCCGTGGGAATTTCATCGGTGCTGCGGAAGGTCTTTGCCCTGCTCTTGCCGCCGTAAAGCACAACGCGCTTTGCGAAAACCGCAAGCCCCGTGATGGTGGTCGGACGCGTCCCGCCCATGATCGCGTCGCCGATGATACGATAGTAGAAGGTGAGATCGACCGAGAAATGCCCCGCCTTGTAGGGAAGCTGCTCCACATCGACATCCACGAACAGAAGCTCTGCGCAGCGGGTCTTCGCGGTCGTCGCGCCGTCCAGCGCCGCCTGGGACTGTGTTGTGAGATAGACGCGCAGCTCCTCCACGCAATCCTTATCCAGGCAGCTATCCATGATCTGATGAGAATGTATGCAGACAGGCTGCTTCCCTTCGCCGCCGCCCGCTGCCTCGTAGGTGTTTTCCGCCATAATATTACCTCCCGAAGAACGATTTTGGGGAAGCTCTGAATAACTCCGCAAGAGCGGTCGGCAAAAGATCCGCCGAGCGCCGCAGCCGATTTGTTCAGAGACTCCTAAGGAAGTTCTGAATCAATCTGCAAGAGCGGTCGGCGAGAGATTTTGTCGCAAATTGAGGTTGGAAAACCGCAGGAATACTTTGTGTATTTCAAGGTTTTCCAACCGAAAAGTTGCGGCAAAAGATCCGCCGAGCGCCGCAGCCGATTTGTTCAGAGCTTCCTAAGTAACCGCGGATGCGCCGCGCTTACAAAGCAGAAATATGCTTTCACAACATAGTATGCGGCGGAGAGCAGAATGTGAAATTGAACCGTAGACAAAGTTCGAATTCTGTGGTAAAATGGTTGCAGAATAAAATGGAAGAGGTATGCGCGTGAAAACCGATGTTTTGGGAGTGCTCTATGACAATGTGACCATGCAGGAGGCGTTGGAGCACGGCCGAGCGCTGCTCGAGGGCAGCGCGGCAGCCTATTGCGTGACGCCGAACGCGGAGATGGCATATGAAGCGCTGCATGACATAAAATTTCGCGAGGTGCTGAATGCCGCCTCGCTCGTCTTGCCCGACGGCGCGGGCGTCGTCCTCGGGGCAAAGCTCCTCAAAACGCCGCTCAAGGAGAAGGTCGCGGGCATTGAGTTTGCACAGAATCTGCTGCCGATCTTGGAAGAAACAGGAAGGCGTCTTTTCCTCTTGGGTAGCAAGCCCGGCATCGCGGAGCTGGCAGCGAAAAAAATGCTGGAAAAGCACCCGAAGCTCTGCATCTGCGGCACGATGGACGGCTATTTCAAGGACGAAGCAGAAGCGGTGCGCCGCATCAACGAGGCACAGGCGGACGTTGTCTATGTCTGCCTCGGCGCGCCGAAGCAGGAGTATTTCATGTACGAACACGCCCGCGAATTAAATGTTAAGCTGATGATCGGCTTGGGCGGCACGCTCGACGGCATCGCCGGCACGGTCAAACGCGCCCCAAGATGGATGATCCGTTTGCAGCTCGAGTGGCTCTATCGTCTGATTAAGGAACCGCGCCGCATTGGGCGCATGATGCGTTTACCGAAATTTATTTTCGCGGCAATCAAAATGAGAATGAAAGGATAATGAACATGGGAAAGCTGATTGTGTTTGAAGGAACGGACGGCTCCGGCAAGACCACGCAGTTCGCGCTTTTGACCAAGCGCCTGAAATCACTCGGCATCGACTTCCGAACCATGGATTTTCCGCAGTATTCCGAGCCTTCCTCCTCGCTCATCCGTATGTACCTCGGCGGCGAATTTGGCAGCAAGCCCTCCGATGTCAACGCCTACGCCGCCTCCACCTTCTACGCCGTGGACCGCTACGCCTCTTACCGCAAGGTCTGGGGCAAATACTACCAAAACGGCGGTCTGATGCTCTCCAACCGCTACACCACCTCCAACGCCGTCCATCAGGCGTCGAAGGAGCCGGAGGAGCAGCGCGAGGCGTTCTTCCGCTGGCTGTACGATTTTGAGTATCTGCATATGGAACTTCCGCAGCCGGATCTCGTCATATATTTGGATGTGCCGACCGAGCTGACGGGAGAAATGCTCCGCAAGCGGGAGGAACAGACCAACACGCTCGCGGATATCCATGAGCAAAATATGGATTATCTGCGTCTGTGCCGGAACACGGGACTGCAAGCGGCGCATTTCTACAACTGGACAATCATCAACTGCGCCCGCGACGGCAAAATGCGCACCATCGACGACATTCACAACGAGATCTTCCACCTCGTACAGAACTGTTTGGAGGAATAAGACATGGTCTATATCATACTCGGCAAGGGCTTTGAGGAGGCGGAGGCGCTTGTCCCCTGCGATCTGTTGCGCCGCGCCGGTGTCGAAGTGCGCCTTGCGGGCATCGGCGGTTTAGATATCACAGGCAGCCACGGCATCACCGTCCGCGCGGACTGCGTCGCGGAGACAGCGGACTTCTTGGATGCGGAGATGCTCGTCATGCCCGGTGGATTGGGCGGCGTTTCCTCCATCCGCGCAAGCGAAACGGTCCTCTCCGCCGTCCGTGCGCTCCACGAAAAAGAGCGCTTCATCGCCGCCATCTGCGCCGCGCCGACCGTCCTCGCCGGTCTCGGCATCACGGAGGGTAAAAAAGCGACCTGCTACCCCGGCATGGAGAACGAAATGGGCAGCGCAAGCATGCAGGACGCCCCCGTCGTGCAGGACGGCAAGCTCATCACCGGCAGAGCCGCAGGTGCGTCGTTCGACTTCGCCCTTGCGCTGATCACCGCGCTGCGCGGCGAAGAAGCGGCGAAAAAGGTCGCGGCGGGTGTCGTATATCGCGGGGCAGTCCGCTGAGTCCCGCACTTCCGAAAGGAGGACAGAAATGTCTGATCACTATGATGATATTTACGATTCCGACGAGGAGCTGAATTTTGATGCGCTGCTTGCCGAAACGGATCAGCTGCTCGAAGAACAGCCGTCTGACGAAAGCCCCGAATTTCCCCCGCCCGCTGCGGAGGATACGGATTTCACACCCGACTTCGGTGCCGCCTTCGACGATTACGGCGAGTACGAAGACGATCCCCTGCCCACCCCACTGGGCGATTACCAAACGGACGAGGACGATTACGACGACGAAGACGGCGACGAGCCGCCCCCTGACAAGCCGAAGCGAAAGGGCAAGCACCGCCTCGTTCCCCTGTTCGTCAAGGTGCTGCTCTATCTGGTCATCGTCGGCATTGCTGCGGTCGGCTTAGGCTACGGCATCTGGGAATGCGCGCAGGATGTGCTGGCATTCGGCAGATCGGACGAAATGCTGACCGTCACGATTGAAGAAGGCGCCACGCTCGACGACATCGCGCAGATGTTGGAGGACAAAGGCGTGATCAAATATCCGTGGCTGTTCAAATTCTACTGCAAATTCACAGACTCCACGGAGACGATGGATCCCGGCACCTATCAGATCTGTTATAACTTTGACTATCATGCCCTTGTCAATGGCATGATCGCCAACAGTCCCAATCGCACCACCGTCCGCGTGATGATCCCCGAGGGCATGACCGCCGCACAGCTCTTCGCGCTGATGGAGAAAAACGGTGTCTGCACTGCAGAGAAGCTGGCAGCCTGCGCCGCAGAGACGGAGTTTGACTACTGGTTCTTAGAGGGGATCCCTTACGGCGATGAAAATCGCCTTGAGGGCTTCCTCTTCCCCGACACCTATGACTTCTACGAGAACGACGACCCCGAGCGCGTGTTGGACAAGCTGCTGACAAACTTTGAGCGCAAGTTCTCCGACACCGCACAGGAACAGCTCACCCTGCTCAACGAGAGCCTTGCCGAGCATCTGCGTGCGGCAGGTTATGGCGAAGACTATATCGCCGCGCATCAGTTTACGGTCTATGAGCTGATCACCGTCGCCTCTATGATCGAGCGTGAGACCGCTGCTTCGAGTGAGAGCGGCACCATTGCCTCCGTCATCTATAACCGTCTGTGTGATCCCGCAAACTGGCCCTATATCAACATTGACGCAACCGTCGTCTACGCCCTCGGCGGCATCAACCGTCCGCTGACTTATGAGGACACGCAGGTGGACAGCCCCTATAACACCTATAAGCACGCGGGTCTGCCCGTCGGCCCGATCTCTAATCCCGGTCTTTCGAGCATCACCGCCGCATTGAACCCGGCGGATACCGACTATTATTTCTATGCGTTGGACAACTCCACCGGTCTGCACCACTTCTCCAAGACCTATGACGAGCACAACGCCTTCTTACAGGAGCAGGAAAATGCGGAATAAACCCGAATTGTTAGCGCCCGCCGGCGATATGGAGCGGCTGAAAATGTCCGTCCTCTACGGCGCGGACGCGGTCTATCTGGCAGGGACAAGCTTCGGTATGCGCTCCTTCGCGGGGAACTTCCCTCCGGAGGAGCTGCCCGAGGCAGTCCGCTTTGCCCATGAGCACGGTGTCAAAGTCCATGTCACCGTGAACACCATGCCCCGCAGCGACGAGCTTGCGGGGCTTCCCGCGCATTTAGAGCTGCTCGAACAAAGCGGCGTAGACGCGCTCATCATCGCCGACCTCGGCGTGTTCCGCGCGGCGGAGAAATATGCGCCTCACTGTGAGCGCCATGTCTCCACGCAGGTCAGCGTCGCAAATTACGCCTGCGCGAACGCGTGGTACGAATTGGGTGCAAAGCGCGTCGTCCTTGCAAGGGAGCTTTCCTTAGAGGAAATTCGCGCCATTCGCCAAAACACCCCGAAGGACTTGGAGATCGAGACCTTTGCCCACGGTGCAATGTGCGTGTCCTACTCGGGCAGATGTCTGCTCTCGAACTATATGACCGGCAGAGACAGCAATCGCGGCGCCTGCGCCCAGCCCTGCCGCTATCAGTACGCCCTGATGGAGGAAAAGCGCCCCGGCGAGTATTTCCCCGTTTTTGAAGACGAGAAGGGAACATACATTATGAATTCCCGCGATATGTGCATGATCGACCATATCGACGACCTGATAAAAGTCGGTGTAGACTGTCTGAAGATCGAAGGGCGCGCCAAATCCGCCTATTACGCCGCCATCGTCACAGGCGCTTACCGCCATGTGATCGACGATGTTGCCGCCGGCAGAGCGATGGATCCCGTCTGGCGCAATGAGGTCGAGCGTGTCTCGCACCGCCGCTATTCCACCGGCTTTTTCTACGGTGCGCCGGGACAGTACACGGAAAACTCCCGCTACATCCGCGATTGGCAGGTCTGCGCCATCGTAACGAACTGTGATGCAAACGGACTTGCGACCCTCTCCCTGCGCAATAAATTCTCTGCAGGCGATACGGTCGAGCTGGTGGGCCCCGATCTTCGTCCCTTCGAATTCACCGTGCCGACCATGGCAGACGCAGACGGCACGCTCCTAACCGAACCGCGCACCCCGCAAATGACCTTCACCATGCAGCTCCCCCGCCCCGTCCCAGCCTACAGCATCCTCCGCCGCGCCGTAGAGCTCAGCCCCAAATAAGCACCTCGCCCCCAAATCACCCGTAGGGGCGGCTATCAGCCGCCGCGTGCAGGAACTGCCAAACCCGCGGGTATGTCACAGGGACGGGTTCCTTGGCACATTTTTCATCCTATCGGAAGTTCCCGCACCGGCACGCCGAGTCGTCGTGCCCTACGGCAAGGGTGCGTATAGCCCCTGTAGGGCGGGGACATGTCCTGTTGAATCAGCGGCTCTGTCTGCGTGGG
>CAMAEX010000118.1:0-6077 GCA_945832065.1 uncultured Clostridia bacterium
TACACGATGGAAAACGAGATTGCAATGACAAATACACAAAAATCAGAATAATTTGCGCGGTTTTTGTGAGAAAGTGCAAAAACGGTCAAAATCGAAGCAGTACGAAGGTAAAGAGCGCATTTAGGCACGCCCAGACGAGCTGGAACGCGGCAAGATGCAGCGGCGAAGCGGTCTCCACGGAATTCCACGCAATCAGCAGCGCGCACACAAGCAAGCCGCCGATCCCCGCCAGCAGGCAGAGGGTAAGGGACAAAAGCGTCGCGCTGTGCAGGGTGCGTCCCGCCGCTGCCGTCGAGGCAAACGCGCCAAAGGTATCCTTTGCGATCAGCGCGCCCTGTGCATCCGTCTCATGCGAATCGCTTGCCGAGAGGCGGAGACGTTCGGGGAAGGTCGGGAATACCATCGTCTGCGTCTGCACATCATATTTGGAAGCGATCAGCTCCGGGGTAATCAAGAAGTCCCGCGTTGCCAGCACAACGGAGAAATTGCGGTTTGCCAGCACATCGCGCAGTCCCTTTTTCGTCGAGGGCGACGGCTTATATTTGATGGCAAAGATCCCCGCCAACTCGCCGCCGACGGACACATAGACCGCCTGCCGCACGCGTGTGCCTGCGGGCATATGCACGCCCATGCTGCGCATAAAGGCAAGCGTGCCCACCAGCACGACCTCACCCATGACCTCCGCGCCGATGCCGTTATTGTCATAAATGCGGGATTTCGCGGCATGCCAGCGCCTGCCGTTTTGCGAACGCAGAAGCGTTTCAAACAGCTCCGTCAGCGGGCTGTCCTCCGCCTCCAACGCGGCGAGGGCAAAGGCGATCACGCGGGGCGCGGTATGCGTTCCGAAGAGCTTCATGCCGTTCGAAGAGATGTGCGAGCGCGGGAAAATATCCTCGTCGCGCAGGATGATCGTATGCTTGCCGTTGAAGGCTTTCGCGCCGTGCCAGCCGCAGAGCGCGCCCCCGAAGGAGGCAAGGCGTTTTGCCAACGCCGCAAAGGGCTTTGCAAAGCAGAGCGCACCCGCAAAGGGGATCGCGCCGAGAAGGAGCAGCAGCCAAGCCTGCACAAAGCCGCAGGTGCTGCGGACGCTGAGCAAATAAGCCAGCACGCCCGTCAAGGGCAGCATCACCAGCGCATATACGCGCATTATATTCTGCGTGAGGTCGGGTCGGAGCAAAGCGCGCATAAAGTCCTCGGTATCTGCCGTATCACGGCGCAGAGAGGCGGGTCGCTGCGGCGTCTCAAAAATGCCCATCGGGGTATCAAACGAGCAGACGGTGCGCAGCGTATAAAACATCGCTCTGCGCTGCGCCGCGAGCGCCCGGAGCAGGAAGAACAGCAGCAGTGAAAGCACGGGACAGTAAGTCTGCCCACCCTGCGGCAGCACCTGTACCGCGTGGAGCAGCGTCAGCAGGCTCACCGGAATGGCAAGGGTATTCAGGCTCACGCGCAGGCGCAAAAGGTCACGCACGCCCTCGAGCAGGACATCATAGGAAGCTGCCAGAGAAAGCACGCCCAGCGCCAAGGAGCACCAGCCGATTCCCGACGCGGAAAACGGCAGAACATTCCACTTCGGCTCCGCGCAGACCAGCAAAAGCAGTTGTAGCAAGGTGACGATTCCAAGAAGAAGCAGGCGCAGACGCTGCGTGCCGGAACCGTCCTTGCATCGGCGCAGCAGCTCCTGCGGCTTCGGCGCTGCCTCCGGCACTGCGATCCGCACCTTCGGCGGCGTCTCGGCAGACCTTTTCGTCTCTCGGCGTTGAGTCTTCTCCGCCGGTACCTTCGCCCGCTTCTTCGGCTTTTCCTGCGGTTCCTCCTGCGCGGGCGGTTCCTTCCGCGTCGTCGGCGGCTGCACCGCTTCTCTTTCCGCCTGCTTCGGCTTCTCCGGCCCCGGCGCAGACTCTTTGCGTTTCTCCCTTGACGGTCTGCTCTTTTTCGGCTCCGCCGTCTTGGTCGGCGCGTCGAGCTGCGGGTCAACGGGCGCAGAGCGGATGGGTTGGAAGGTCATCGTGTCCGAGCTTACGCTTTTCTTCGGCTCCTCCGCACCCGCGCCGAACTCGCGCAGGATATCATCGAGCCGATATTCCTCCGGCGCGTCCGCTTGATTCAATTGTTCCGGCTCGCGTCGTTCCATAAGCTCATCCTCTCTGTCGGACGGATTCGTAAAGTAAAATAGCGGCAGCGGCGGAGGCGTTCAGCGAGGAGATGCGTCCCTTCATGGGAATACTCACCTTAAAATCACACTGCTCTGCGACGATGCGGCTCATACCGACACCCTCATTGCCGATCACAATGGCGGCAGGCAGGGTCAGGTCGGCTTCATACAGCTTTGTCGCGCCCTCGGCAGCCGTTCCGAAAATCCACACGCCCCGCTGCTTCAGCTCCCGCAGGGTGGCGGCAATATTGCTCACACGCGCCACGGGCATATACTCGATCGCACCCGCAGATGCCTTGCCGACCACGGCAGTCAGCCCCACGCTGCGCCGTTTCGGAATGATTACCCCGTGCGCTCCCGCGCATTCGGCGGTCCGCAGGATCGCGCCGAGGTTGTGCGGATCGGAAAGCTCATCGCAGACGACCAGAAGCGGTGCCTCTCCCCTGCTTTCCGCAGCGGTGAGCATATCATCGACCGTCGCATATTCGTGGGCGGCGACGGCTGCGATAATGCCCTGATGCGCCCCGGTCGGGCTCATCTCGTTGAGCTTTCGGCGGTCGATGCGGACGACGACCGCGCCCGCGTCCTTCGCCATGGCGGCAAGCCTGCCCAGCGCCTTATCGGTGTCTCCGTCAGCCAAAAAGACCTTGTTGATGGCTCTGCCGCTGCGAATCGCCTCAGTCACGGCGTTTCTGCCCTCAATCAAGCCCTCCGAGGCTTCCTCCGGGCGCTGCGTATCGGAAATTTTTTTCATAAACGTTCACTTTTCCCTTAAATTTTTACTTCTGAACATTATAACAAAAAAAGCGGGCGGAGACAATATAAAATGTGCGTTCAGAGAAAATTTCCTCGGATTTTACAAAAAATTCACGCCGCGCACGGCGATACGAATTGCGAACAGGCAAAAAATATGCTATGATGCAGAAGAAAAAGAAGCCTCTTACGACATTGTAACAGAGGCTGAAAAAGCAAAAGAGGGAGTGAAAAAATGGCAAACCGCAATCCCAATCAAAAACAGCATAACGATAACAAGCCGAAGTTTTCCATCATCGCGCTGATTCTGCTTGTTCTCGTGCTCACCTTTTTCGGCAATCAGATCATGCGTTTATTTACCGCTTCCAAACAGGAGCAGGTAACCTATGACCGTTTTTTGAGCGCGGCGAACGAGGATCGCATCCGGAGCGCGGAGATCGGCACGGATCAGATCGCCTATACGCTCCGGGAGGATGTCGCAAACGATCGGAATATGATCTACTACACCACGCGGCTGCCCAATGTGGATTTGACCGATGTGGTCAACACGATGCAGGCAAACGGCGTTGAGTTCACGGGCGTACAGCCGGAGGACGACACCTTCTCCTTCCTGTTCTCGTGGGTGATCTTCCCGATCCTTCTGTTTCTGATCTTCTCGCTCATCATGCGTATGGTCGCAAACCGCGCAGGCGGTGGCGGCGGTCTCGGCGGCATCGGAAGCATCGGCAAGAGCAAAGCCAAGATGTATATGGAAAAAGAGACGGGCGTGACCTTCCGCGATGTCGCGGGGCAGGACGAGGCGAAGGAATCCCTTGTCGAGATCATCGACTTCCTGCACAACCCGAAGAAATACACCGCCATCGGCGCAAAGCTGCCGAAGGGCGCGCTCCTGGTCGGTTCCCCCGGCACCGGCAAGACTCTGCTTGCAAAGGCGGTCGCGGGAGAAGCGCATGTGCCCTTTTTCTCCATCTCCGGCTCGGACTTCGTGGAGATGTTTGTCGGTGTCGGCGCAAGCCGTGTCCGTGACCTGTTCCAGGAGGCGTCGAAGGTCGCCCCGGCCATCATCTTCATCGACGAGATCGACGCCATCGGCAGAAGCCGCGACAGCAAGTTCGGCGGTAACGACGAGCGCGAGCAGACCTTGAACCAGCTGCTTGCGGAGATCGACGGCTTCGACTCGTCAAAGGGCGTCGTCATTCTTGCGGCAACCAACCGCCCCGAGGTGCTGGACAAGGCGCTGCTCCGTGCAGGACGCTTTGACCGCCGCATTGTCGTCGACCGTCCGAATTTGGAGGGGCGCTATCAGACCCTTCTCGTCCACACGCGCAACATCCGCCTTGCCGAGGATGTTGATCTGCGCAAGCTGGCGCAGGCAACGGCAGGCGCGGTCGGCGCAGATCTTGCAAACCTTGTCAACGAGGCCGCGCTGCGCGCCGTGCGCATGGGCAGACAGGCGGTCAACCAGCAGGATCTTCTCGTCTCCTTTGAGACGGTCATCGCAGGCACGGAGAAAAAGGGCACCGTGCTGACGGACATGGAAAAGCGCATCGTCGCCTACCACGAGGTCGGTCACGCCCTCGTGGCCGCCCTGCGCAAGCATTCGCAGCCCGTCTCCAAGATCACCATCGTGCCGCATACCTCCGGCGCGCTGGGCTATACGATGCAAATGCCCGAGGAGGAAAAATATCTCAACTCCAAGGAGGAGCTGCTGATCCAGCTGCAAACCCTATTGGGCGGACGCGCAGCGGAGCAGACCGTTTTCGGCATTCAGACCACGGGTGCCGCAAATGACATTCAGCGCGCAACGGAACTGGCGCGCCGCATGGTCACACAGTTCGGCATGAGCGACAAGGTCGGACTCATGGCACTTGCCGCCACACAGAGCGAATATTTGGACGGGCAGGCATATATGGATTGCGCCCAGACCACCGCCGCCACGGCGGACGACGAGGTGCGCGCGCTGTTAAACTCCTGCTACGAGGATGCCAAGCAGCTCCTGCGGGACAATCGCAGCCTGCTGGATGAGATCGCACTCTATTTGCTGCAAAAGGAAACCATTACCGGAGACGAGCTGATGGCGTATGTCAACGCCGATTCCCACCGTCTGCCCGCCTCGGAAACGGAGGAAACACAATGAGTTGGGAAGAGATCCGGAGCTTTTTCGCCACGCTGACGCTGAAAAAGCTTCTGCCTGTGATTTTGATTCTGGTCGTGGGCATCCTTGTGGTCAAGCTGCTGCTGAAGCTCTTTGACCGCATGCTCAGCCGCTCCAGACTTGACAAAACAATATTTGCCTTTCTGAAGGCGACTATGCGCGTGCTGCTGTATGCGATCGTCATTCTCGTCGCCGCCGGCAGTCTCGGCGTGGATGTGACCTCGCTGGTCGCGCTCTTGAGCGTCGTCTCCCTGGCGATCTCGCTGGCAGTGCAAAACGCCCTTTCCAATGTGGTAGGCAGCATCACGCTGCTTGCCACGCACCCGTTCCGCGTCGGCGATTTCGTCCAGATCGGCTCGGACAGCGGCACGGTCGAGCAGATCGGCATGTGCTACACGCAGATCATGACCGCCGACGGCAAGCGCATCTATATCCCGAACAGCGATGCCTCCTCCGCCCGCATCTATAACTACACGGTCAAGGGAAAGCGCCGCATTGACCTGACCTTCTCCGCCTCCTATGACGACGACATCGACCGCGTCAAGGCGGCGATCCTCGCGGCGGCGCAGCATCCGAAGCTCTGCCCGGACACCGCGCCGGAGGTACATATCAGCGAATACGCCGACAGCAGCGTGAACTATCTCCTGCTCCTGTGGGTCGCTCCTGCAGACTTTTTTGAAGTCAAATTCGATGTGACCGAAGCGGTCAAGAAAAGATTCGACGAAGAAGGCATCTCCATCCCCTACCCCCAGCTCGATGTCCATATGCCGAAATAAATACACTCGCCCCGTTTCCCAGTCTCGAAAACGGGGCGAGTTCCCTTTCCAACGCAAAATCTCTGTAGGGCGGGGACATGTCCCCGCCGACCGCGTAAGCGGCAGACGGCACAAACGAACAGGTTTGTACACAACCGGTAATTCTACATGGGATTGCCACGTCGCTTCGCTCCTCGCAATGACAGCGGGGGGGCACCTCATCCGTGTCATTGCGAGGAGCGAAGCGACGTGGGCATCT
>CAMAEX010000119.1:0-5965 GCA_945832065.1 uncultured Clostridia bacterium
GTTCACATAGTCGGTCACGATGCCGACGATGCCGATCCGCAGTCCGTTTTCCAGTGTGTGGATGCGCGCGGGAAAGCGCACCCCCGCCCCGTCCCGGCGCACGTTTTCACACACGCAGCAGGCCTGCAGCGCATCGAGATAGCTGTCAAGGTACGGCATCCCATAGTTGAAATCGTGGTTGCCGAGCGTTATATAATCATAGCCGCAGCGGTTCATCATGTCGGCAAAGCGCGCGGCGCTGCCGACGGTATCGTGGCAGAAGGCCCCCAGCGGCGAGCCCTGCAGGATGTCGCCGCCGTCGATGACGAGGGTGTTGCCGTCCTTGCGGAAGCGGCTGGCGCACTTGAAGAGCCCCAGCTCCTTTTCCTCGCTGCCGCGGTAGTCGGTGGGGTAGATGTAGCCGTGCAGGTCGGAGGTGAAGTAAATGGTCAGCTTTTTTTCGTCCATACCTTACCCCCGTGCCAGCTTCACGCGGATCTTTGCCGAGATCCACTCGATGATGAGCACCAGCACGATCAGCCCCAGCAGGATTGCGCCGACCTCATTCCAGCGGTACGAGCTCATGGCGAAGATCAACGGCGCGCCGATGCCGCCCGCGCCCACAAGACCGAGCACGGTCGCGTCGCGCAGGTTCATGTCGAAGCGGTAGATGATCGTGGAGGTGAAGTCCGCCGTCAGCTGGGGCAGAATGCCATAACGGATCTTCTGGAAGGTGGTGCAGCCCGCGGCGTCCAGCGATTCCAGAATTCGCTTGTCGAGATCCTCGATGCTCTCGATGAACATCTTCGACACCATGCCGATCGAGCAGAGCGACATCGTCAAAAGGCCCGCAAACGGGCCGGGGCCGGTGACACGGATGAACATCAGGCCGTAGACGAACGCGGGGATGGTGCGGATGCCGGCGATGAGCACGCGGCCGATGAACGCCACGCCCTTCGGCACCAGATTGCTCGCCGACAGAAACGACAGCGGCAGCGAGATCACCGCGCCCACGACCGTGCCGAGGAACGCAATGCAGAACGTTTCCAGCAGCAGGTACGGCACGCCGTTCGTGCCGAAGGTAAACAGCAGCTTTGTCGAGGGATGGAAAATGCCGGAGAGGATGTTCCCCGCCACCTCCAATCCGTTGCCGGTGGGGTTGCTGACCTTCACCGCCGTGCCGGACCAGGCGAGAAGGCAGGCGACGATAAAGGCCGCCAGCAGCTGCCACACCCATGTTTTCGGTGCGGAGGCGTAGGCTTTTTTGATTCTTTCGTTCATTGCCCTTTCCCCCTTACGTCAGGCGCTTGCGCAGCGCATGGCTGAGGCCCTCGATGACCATGACGGTGACAAAGAGGACGATCAGGATCATGCCAAGGCTGTCGTATTCGCGCCAGCCGATCTTTTCATTCATGATAAGGCCCAGTCCGCCCGCGCCCACATAGCCGAGGATGGAGGCATAGCGCACGTTGCCCTCCAGGCAGAACAGTGACACGGACAGATAGGTGGGCAGCACCTGCGGAAAAACGGCGGTCGTAAAGGCGCGCAGGCGCGTGGCGCCCAGCGCCTCCATCGCCTCATAGGGCCCCATATCCACCGTTTCGATGATCTCAAAGAGCTGCTTGCCCACATAGGCAAACGTGAAAACGGCGATGGCGCAGGTACCGGCCATCGTGCCGAGGCCGAAAATGTACGTGGCGATCAGCGCACACACGAGCGTCGGCAGCGTGCGCACAAGGCTCAGAAAAAGGCGCACGAGAAACACCACGGCGCGGTTCGTTACGATATTGCTGGCCGCGGCGATGGCAAACGGGATCGCCAGCACCGCGCCGATGAACGAACCGAGGAAGGACATCTTGATCGTGTCCCACAGCGGCTGCCAGATCTTGCCGAGATAGGCGGTGTTCGGTGGAAACATCGCCTTGAGGATATCGAAGAACTTGCCGCCCTTTGTGACCAACACAGAGAGGTCAAAGCCCGTAATGCGGATGGAAAGAATCGCCAGCAAAGCCACGATCACAATGACCAGCGGCGCGCGGCTGCGCTTTTCCTCCACCCCGGTGCCGTTCGGCAGCGTGTAGATACGGGGCTTGAAGATGCGGTCGTACAGGCTCATACGCTTGCCTCCGTCCCGGTATCCTCCCCGTAGATGGAATCGAGCACCGCCTGATCGACCTTATCAGACGGACCGTCGTAGACGATCTTACCGGCGCGGATGCCGATGATGCGGTCGGCATATTCCAGCGCCAGCTCCACATGGTGGATGTTGAGCAGGATGGAGATGCCCAGCTCCTGATTGATACGCACAAAGTCCTGCATCACCTGCTTGGCCGTCACGGGGTCGAGCGCGGCGACCGGCTCGTCCGCCAGAATGATGCTCGGGCTCTGCGTCAGCGTCCGCGCCAGCGCCACGCGCTGCTGCTGCCCGCCGGAGAGCTGGTCGGCGCGCATGTACGCCTTATCGAGAATGCCGACCTTGTCGAGCGACTCGAGCGCCTTGAGCTTGTCCTCCTTGCGGAACGCGCCCAGAAGCACGCGCCAGAACGGCATATCCGGCACGCAGGCGGAGAGCACGTTTTTGATGACGCTCGTGCGCGTGACCAGATTGAATGACTGGAACACCATGCCGATGCCGCGTCGGAACTGCCGCAGCGCCTTGCCGGAAAGGGTGCTCACGTCCGTTCCGTTCACCGTCAGCGTGCCGGCGGTGATCCGGTGCATGCGGTTCACCGCGCGCAGCAGCGTCGATTTTCCCGCGCCGGAGCGGCCGATGATGGCGACGAACTCGCCGTCCTGAATGGTCAGGTTCACATCGTCAAGTCCCACCGTGCCGTTGGAATATACCTTGGATACATGGTCAAATACGATCATACGGTTTCCTCTTTTTCTTGAATAAAACGCGGGGAGGACGGCACAGCGGAAGGTCCTCACCGTGCATGTCCTCCCCGCGTTTGGGAAAGTTTTGATTTAGTTCGCGGCGGTCAACTCCTGAATGAGCTTCTGCGCGGCGCGCTCGTTGTCATAGTCGGAGGACTGCGCCTTCTGATAGCCGTTGTGGCTGTAGATGGCGATGACCTGCTTGCCCTCGTCGGTGTTGCCGATGTTGATGAAGGCGTTCTGCAGGGCGGCGATCAGCGCGTCGTCCATGATCTCGGAGTTCTTGCTCACGGAGATGGTGTCGTTGTAGATGGGGGCGGTGACGCCGATGACGTTGGTCTCCTCCCAGATGGAGGCCTCGCGGTTGAACTCGGTGTTCCAGCGCTCGGCATAATCGCGGCGGGCATCGGCATAGGTCACGAGCACGTCGACCTGACCGGAGGCAAGACGCGCGAAGGCGCTGGCGTAGGAATCGGACTGCACGGCGCTGCTCAGGTCAGAGATGCCCTTGCCGTAGTGATCCTGTAACCACAGAGCGGGGTAGATGTAGCCTGCGGGGGAAGAGGTGCCCATGATGCTCCAGTTGGCGCTGTCGAGGTCCTCCCAGGTCAGCTCCTCGCCGTTGTTGACCTTGGCAGCCAGCTCCTGACCCTTGTCGGAGGGACCGGCAATAATCAGCGCGCGGTAGGAGACCGCCTGCTTGTCGGACGCCTCGGTGGGCTGACCGTCGTTCCAGTCCTTGGCGTTGTCGGAGTCCTTGTTCAGGCCGTCGCGGGTGGCGGTCAGGATGACCTCGGCGCCGTCGTCATAGAGAACATAGGTGCCGCCCGGGATCAGACCGACGTCGATCGTACCGGCCTCAAGGCCCTCGCCGACGGCTTCGTAGGTGGTGCCGACTGTGATCTCGACCTCGCCGACCTCATAGCCCTCTTTGGCCAGCTCGTCCTTGAGCAGCTGCTTGAGGGGCTCGGTCGCGGTGATGATCTCCTGCGGCTCGCGGGACGGAACGAACGCCACCTTCAGCGTTTCGATCTGCTTCGCGCCGCTCTCGCCGTCCTGCTGGGATTCGTCAGCGGTGGTGTCCTTGCTGCCGCAGCCGGCCAGCAGGCCGAGACTCATGACCAGCGTGAGCAAAAGTGCAAGACTTCTTTTCATTGTGCTTTCCTCCATAATGTATCGTTTGCATTTCTCCGCCGGATACCCCGTCGGAGCCGATGATCGCGGAAAACGGCATTTTCCGCCGTACCGCATTTTGAGTATAGCACAGCCACGGAGGAAAAGAATTTCCGGTTGAGTAAAAATTGTACCGATTAAACACTTTCATTCTGGTCAAAATAGCGCGCCATCAGATTTTCAAACGTCAAAATGACATACCCGAAGAAGGGATTCGGCAGGCTGCCCGCCAGTGTCTGCTTTGCTCCGTCGATCACAAATACCAAGTCGGAGAGCTGGGCGAGCGTGGAGTCGCCGCGTCTGGTAAAGGTCACGATTTTATGCCCATGCTGTTTGGCATGGCGCACATCGTTGAGCACCGGCTCCGTTTCCCCACTCTGGCTGATAGCAAACATGACAGCCGCCTCGTCGCGCATTGTGCCGTGGCGGGCCTCCTGAAAAACCATATAGTCATAAAAGTGCACATTGTTAAACGCCTTAAAGCCACAGATTGCCAGTCGGTGCATGATATATGTCCCAACAATATTGGAAAAGCCCTCGCCGGTCGTGAACACTTTTCCGCTGCGGCGCTCCATAAGTAATGCACAGAAGCGGGTGATCAAGGTATCATCATAATTATCGATCAGACTTTTGAGGTCTTTGGGCTTTTTTTCTTCAGATGAGGCTAATTGACGGCTGAGGTGATAATAGAGTTCACTGTAGCCGTCAAAGCCCAGACGCTTGCACATCTTTACGATGCTGGTCGTGGACAGAAAATTCTCGCTTGCGATCTGCTGGATGCCCACGCGCTTCTCCCCCCGCTCAATATGCGATGCGATGCTGGTGATAACCTTACGTTCATCCTCTGAGAGCAGATTGGTCAGCAGGAAATAATTGTCTCCCATGACGTTTTCCTTTCCTTGGCAGGTTTTGTGCATAACATTAACAGCTACCTGTATTCTGGGAAATCTTTATTATTTTACTGTACCACATATGTGTAAAATCAGCTACGCAAATTATGTAAAAATTTGGGCTTGAGCCTGCCATGAACGATATTCATTGCAGCCTGCTTTTACGTTGAAAAGGAATGTGGACATGCCGGCAAACTTCCGAGCGCTTTACCGCCGGATCAATTTTAGCAACTGGATCATCAGCATAGAGCCAAACGCCAGCCCCACAACGGCACCGACCATGCCAATAGACAGCGGCGCAACTGCGAACAGCGGCTCCAGTGCGGGAACCAGCAGCACCAGCCCCAGCAGCAGGCTGCCTGCGGCAAAGGCCCCTATCCTTGGCTTTAGCGAATCAGTCAGGCTGATGAATTTATCTCGTTCGAGACTCCGCTAAACCTTGGTTTCTGTTCTATGAACAACCAGTTTATTTTTCCATCCATTTTGCAATAAATTCTTTCAACATTCTCCTGCAAATTCGATATGAAACTGCAACCCAACCCGATATTCGCTCATCGCAATTTTGTTTTATCCAGCGACAACCTTAGTAATTGCATCTTGAATTCCGGGGCAATCCACGAGGCAAACTCGCAGGCGATCATCGGATGGGCAAACGTTCCTCCGTTTTTTCCCTGCTTGGAAACGATGCCGATTGACTTTGTCTGGTCAATCCATAACTTTGGTGTCAACGTAAATGAGGCATTCTTCTTTCTCTTCGAAAGTTCTGCATAACCGACCTCACTATAATTCGGATTGTTCTCCTGTTCCCAGAGATTTAAGAATGCTAAAGTATTTCCATTTCTCAGCCAACTCTATATCACATATCCTGGAGCATCCTCGCTGTGAGCTCGGGCAATCTCGGTCAGAGAGATATAGCTCTCATGTAAGGTTGTCTTCAGCTACAAGGTATTCCAGCATAACTCCAATTCCGTACATATCTACCAGATTCAGTTTCTTTGCCACACAATCACCTCGCAAGGTCATTGTAGCATAACTTTCAGAGTTGT
>CAMAEX010000120.1:0-5956 GCA_945832065.1 uncultured Clostridia bacterium
CAGACGGCCTTCTGCTGGCAGGTGGCGGTGCCGCCGGAGCAGTCTTCCGTTTCCGTGTGGTTTTTGTCATTACCGCAGACGCGGCTGTGGGTGCCGTCGCCGTTGGAGGTCCAGTCGCCCCAAGCGTGACCCAGCGCAGGGACAGTAAAGGTGGCGTTGACCCAGTTCTTCGCGCTTGCGCCGCAGACAGAGCAGGATTTGTAGTAAGTGCCCTCGCCCTCGCAGGTCGGCGGCGTGATCACATATTTCTCATCCTCGACTTCTTCCGTAAACTTGTGCGCAGCCAGAATGCCGTATTCCCTGCCGCAGACGGAGCAGACGGCCTTCTTCTGGCAGGTGGCGGTGCCGCCGGAGCAGTTCTCATACACAGCGGTCAGAGTGGCATCGGAGGCGGGCATCCTGCCGGAGTAGGTGGTGCCGGTGCCCACGGTAGTGGCAGTGCCGTTCACGGTCAGCTCCCAGTGGGAGAAGTGCTGGCCGTAGGGTGCGTCCTTGGCGGTGTAGGTGAAGGCTTCGCCGGGGAGATAGGAGGCAGAGGTGCCTTCCTTCACGTTCACCAGCGTCAGAGTCGCAGCCTTCTTTTCCGCGATGCGGACATATTTGCTGGTGGCAAGAATGTCCTCAGTTGGGGTCTCCACCAGTGTGGCACCGGCTTCGTCCGCGCCTGCCCAGACGCCGTAGTTGCCGGGGATGGAGGTGTACATCGCGTTGGCGCCCGCCTGGGTGGAGGTCAGGACGACGGTGCCGCCGGAGATTTTGTAGGAGCTGCTGTCCGGCTCTGTTTCGGAACCGGATTTGACATAGAGACCGCAGTTTGCGGTGGATGTACCGGTCACATTGGCGCCGGCAAAGTCCAGGGTGCCGTCATAGATCAGATAGAAGGGATGGTAGGCAGTAATGTTGACGGTGCCGCCCTTGAGGGTGGTGGTGCCCTGTGCCGCAACGATACCGAGTGTGCTGGTGCTGCCGTCGATCACGCCGCCGGTCATTTCAAAGCCGAAGTAGAGCTGGGCGCCGGAGCTGTTGCCCGACAGATGCAGCTTGCCGCCGGTCATTTTGTTGTTTGGGTTGAGGGACTGCAGGTCGATTTTGCAGTTGCTGAAGGTCACCTCCGCACCGGAGAACAGGGATTTGCCCCGGCAAACCATGCCGGTGATGGTGGGGGTGCTGTTTTTGTCGGTGATGTTGACCTTGCCGCCGGAGAGGGTCATTGTGCTGGTGCTGTCCGCGAGTTCAACGCCGCTGGCGGTGGCGTTGATGTTCAGCTCGCCGCCGGAAACCGTCAGCTTGCTGCTGGATTTTGCGGGAAGCTGAATGCCTGTGGCGGCATTGATGGTCACCTTGGCGGTGTTGGAGATTTTCAGCTCTGAGGACGTACCTCCCAGATAGCCGCAGGTGGCGGCGGTCAGGGTGTGCTCGCCGCCGGTGACGGACAGGGCGGTGCTGCTGCCGTTCTGAAGGGCGGTATAGACATTTTCCGTTTTCAGAGAACCGCCGGTCACGGTTACCGTGCCGTTGTTCTTGATGCCGAGGCAGCTCGCAGCGTCCGCACCGCGAATGCTTAAGGTGCCGCCCTGCATGGCAAAGCTGCTGCCTTCCGTGACCTGCACACCGTAGGTAGCCTTGGTCACATTCACGGTGCCGCTCTTTATGGTAATGCTGCCGCCTGATTCCGCCTCAAGGCCCAAGGATTCGGATTGGATCTCCACATTGGCATTGTCGAGAATCAATTTGCCGGGGGTTTGGTTGTGGTTTTGCCCGGCAACCATGCCCATCTTGCCGGCGGTCAGCGTCAGCTTGCTGCCGCCGGAAACGGTGAGCTGGCCGGCGGTGTAGACAGGGTACTCGCCGCTGATGGAGCCGGAGCAGTTCTGCATCACATTCACAGCGTTGGGGGCGAAGTTGACGCCGGAAGAAGCTGTACCGTTGAGCTTCATGTCAAATACCGTGTCGGTGATGGTGACAGGCGAATAGTTATCCACATAGATACCAAACTGGCATTTGTTTGCAACCAGCTTACAGCCGGAGATGTTGAGCGCTGCGACCGCACGGAACAAGCTGGCATGACCGGCATAGCTGCCGGTGGAGTTGTCGGTCATGCTGACGGTGAGGTTTTTCATCGTCAGTTTTGCATTGGGCATGGTTACAATACCCACACGGGTGGTTCCATCGTCATAGTCCGCATCATCAACACCGGTGGATTGGGACTTGATGATGATGGAGTCCTTATCCGCGCTGTTGTTGGTGCCGCAGATGGTCGTGTCAGCGACGACCGCAATACCGTAGTTGGGTTTGGCTTTGCCGAGATCGATACCGTTTTCGACTTTGCTGGCCAGCAGATTGAGGGTCAGCGTACCGTCGATCTTCATGGTCAATCCCGAGATTCCGCTCTGAATGATTGTATTGGCGCCTCCGGTGGAGAGCGACAGATTCTTGATGGTCAGCGTTTTGGTGCCGGGGTCGTAGGTGGCGCTGCCGCTCCCACTGGTGTAGGTGAGATTGGTGGAGCTGAACTGGAAATTGTTGATGTACAGCTCGTAGATCTCTGCCGCCAATGCGCTGGCGGGCAGCAGGGAAAGCAGCATACATAGGATCAGTACGATGGGCAAGATGCGTTTTTTCATGGGTTACCTCCTTCTTGGATTAACATGGTGGGTTGCTTGACGGGTTCAGGGAAAAATCAAATCTCATCGCCAGAGCGGCGAACAGTTTTTGCATGACGCTGTCTGCGATCCGGCAGATATCCAGCTTGCAGATTTGGGAAACAATGGCATCCTGCTCCGACCTCGGCACCTGATAGGCGCCCAGCGCCATGTGAAGGAATCGCTCCAGCTTCCGCTCCAGGGTAAAGTAGATGTCGCACTTGCGCGCCATATACCCGGTCATGATGCCGGCGGTGCCGATCTCCATTTCGTAGAAGTCGCTTTCGGTGCATTCCGGCAGATACGGTCGGAAGATTTTGGCGATAGCGGTTGCGGTCTTGCGGTGGATTTGCTCCGCGATGTCGGAGCAGTTATAGGCTTCCAGATATATTTCCCGCAGATTCTCGTTTCGCTCGGTAATGGTCAACTGGATGGCTGTCTCCACGGCGTAGAGCATAGCGGGGGAAGATGTGTTCCCCGGCATCGCTCCCGCCATCTCGAACTGGTTTTCAAACATGACATCCACCAGCTCCGACAGAACGCCGTCCTTATTGCCGAAAATGTTGCGGAAGGAGCTGGAGGACACGTCGGCCTCTGCCATCACATCTGCCATGGTCGTTTCCCGGTAGCCCTTGAGAATGAACAGACGCACACAGGAGGACAAAATTCTCCGTTTCGCATCCTCACTGTCATACCTTCTTTTTTGGCATCGCATCTTTTCCTCCTTTCCGTGCAGTTTGCACAGTAACGCGCACTATAATTGAGTTACAACTCAATTATAGTGCGGCGAATCATTCCTGTCAATAGTTTCTAAAGAAAAAAGCCGTTCGCATCATGTCCGTCTTAGAATCTAAGCTTTGAGATAAGCAGCAGTTCTTCTTCCATTCGCTTGCCACATCGCCTGCGCTCCTCGCTATCCACACGCGAAAAAACGCAACACAATAAACGAACCAGCCCTTGTAGGGCTGGGACATGTCCCAGCCGTCCGCGAAGCGGCAGACGGTACAGATGAACAGGTTTGTATGTAGTCCGTAGTTCCTGCACGAGATTGCCGCGTCGCTGCGCTCCTCGCAATGACACGTAAATACGCGCCATGATAAACGAACCAGCCCTTGTAGGGCTGGGACATGTCCCTTAAGACCGCGAAGCGGCAGACGGTACGCATGAACGAGTCTGTACATACTTGGTAGTTCCTGCACCGGCGGGGACATGTCACCCGCCCTACAGTGATTTTGCGTAATGATGTGGAGGTTTGTACGCAGACGGCAGTTCCTGCACGCGGCTTAGGACATGTCCCCGCCCTACAAGAGATTGCCACGACGCAAGCGCCTCGCAATGACAGGGAAAGGCATCCCTATTATGTCATTGCGAGGAGCGCAGCGACGTGGCAATCTCTGACTGTAAGTTTGTACGCAGTCGGTCGTTCCTGCACGCCGGCGGATACTATCCGCCCCTACGGCGTTGGCTGCGACATATCTCGTAGGGGCGGCTATCAGCCGCAAGACTGGATGGAGGAGAGGATTGGTACGCAGTCAATATCCCAAAACCTTCATTCGAACAGCCTCCTGCTTTTGGCTGCCCTGTTCTATTCTGCGTAAAAGCTCAAAATATCTTTTATGGCCTGATCCATTTTCATAGGATCCCGGAAACGGTGGTCCGCGCCGTCGATGGGCAGAAACTCGATCAGATTATTTTCCGCAAAAGCGCGCACCGCGTCAAAAGGTACAATTTCATCCGCAGTGCCGTGCAGGATCAAGATATCCTCCGCGTGATCCAAAAAGTCCCACCGCTGAATGTCATTGTTCCGCAATTCCTCCAAAAACGAACTGCCGATCATAATTTTCCGGTCAAAGCCTACAGGGATCTCCTTCCCCTTCCGGAGCTTTGCCAGCTCCTCCTCGGTCATAATGACTTTTGTGAGTAGATCGTACATATTGACCGCCGGACAGCGCAAGGCAATTTTACGGAATGGATTTCCGTGCTCGGCAATGTATTTCAGTGTGAGATAGCCGCCGAAGCTCGTGGCGTAGGCATAGAGCTCCTCCGTCTGATATTGCCGCCGCGCATAGGAAAGCACCAGCTCCAAATAAGCGTTGCAATCCGCCAAGCACAGCTTCTTTTTTACATCGTCGCCGTGACAGGGCCAGTTAAAGGTGATCATCGCCGCGCCCTTTTGCTTGGACAGCATGCGCTCCGCAAATTTTTCGGCAGCGGCGTTGTCCTTATGGCCGCCGAAGCCATGGCAAAATATCACAACACGGTGAATGTCGTGCAGCTCCCGCGCATACAGCTTGCAGCGAATATTGTGACCGTTTTCATTGATTTCAAAATAGCGTTTTAGCATGTTTCCTTCTTCCCCTTGGTTCACCCTACCGGTAGTTTGTAACATTTAAAGCAGCAGGTTGATTGCTATGAAGCTCTTTGTAGGGCGCAACAATCTCGACACGCCGTCCACACGGGCGGTCACAGCGTCTTGATATACTGTCCGTCTGTTTCGGCAAAGCCCATAGAGTTCAGGTAGCGGATATGGTGCGCATTGTCCGTGGTGGTGATCAGCTTCCGGAAGCCCATCTTTTCCAGCTTGCGATAGAGAAATTTGCCCACACGGCAGTCGCGGTATTCGGCGGTGGCGTAATCGAGGTCAATGCGCAAAACGCCCTCCCCCTCGTCCTTGCCGATCAGCAGACCTGCGGCAGTCATATTGCAGTAAACCAGGATCGCAATGTTTGCATCCGTGCTGCCGTAGGTGTAGCCGCTGGAATATTTTTGAATGTCCCGCCCGTTGTACATGATAAAATCCTTGAGGAAGTCATTTTCAATGCGGATGGTGTGCGCGGTGAAGAGATCCTCATTTTTCTTCATGCGGATCAGATAATAAAGGTTCGCTGCAACGACCCCGGCATTCAGAACGCCGGTGGGGATCGAGCCGATCATAAAGCCGTAAAGCGAAAACAGCGCGGAGCCGATGGTACTGACCCAGCGCAGCTTCACCACGGAGGTCATCACGAACGAGAGAAAAACGATGACGGAGGCAATATAGCCGATATAGTTCCAAAGCTGGGCGCCCCCAAAGCGGTCAGCAAGTACGGTGAGAAACATGAGCCTTTTCCTTTCTTTTTCTTTCACATTCTATGTATTCTATTCTACCGCATATAACCGCAAATGTAAACACCGATTTCCCGTACAGCGCGCCTCATATTGTGCCAAGGGGACGGTTCCTTGACACCACGGCAGTAGTACCGCGCAGAACCATGTCCCCGAGATTGCCACGGCGCAAGCGCCTCGCAATGACAGGGAAAGGCATCCCTATTATG
>CAMAEX010000121.1:0-5942 GCA_945832065.1 uncultured Clostridia bacterium
ACCCATGTCATTCCCCCTCTTTCTTCCGCTGTTGATTCATTATAGCATTTTCCCCTAGATAACGCAATATAAAATTTGAGATTTGTTCATCTTCATTTGGGATTATATTCATTGCCACACAAGCGCAAGAAAACACAGCTTACTTGGCAAAGCCTCTGTTGAAAAGGCGCCGCTTGAAAAGGAGAGCCATCGCGTGCGGTCCTCTTGCAGGCAGAGCGTATAAGTCTCTCCGCTGCGTTTGGCGACAAGCACTGCATTTGCGCTGCCCCTGCCCACGCGAACCGCACCGCTGTCAAGATGCAGCCTCCTCTTCGCGCCGACCAGGGAGAACGCGCCGCGCTCCGTGAAGATCGGCGTCCAAAGCAATGCTGCGCTGACGGTGACAGTACCGTCGCCGTTTTCGCTGAGACGCACGGTTTCTCCGTCCGTACCAAGGGCGTAAAGTGCATCCCCCTCTCGATACGCAAGCACATAGCGTCCGCTTTCGCAAAGCGCATCGTCCGTCAGGCGAACCTGTACGGAGAGATAATCCGCTCTGCCGCAGACCGTGCAGACACCGTTTTGCAGCATATGCTCCTCCTTCGGAAGAATACGTCCGCTGCGTACCTTCGCACCGCAGTCCAAGCATCGACTGTCACAGATTGCGCCGCGGCTTGTGCAGGTAGCGGCATAAGCCTCTCCCGCGCGAACATGAAGGTGCGGGCAGTCCGTACTTGCGAAATGCTCACTGCACAGGAGCGTCTCACCGCTTCCGTTCTCCGCCCGGATTTTCAGGCAATACTCCCCCTGCGGGAGGGCGGACAAGTGCAGCATTTCATTAAAAACGCCTATATTGAAGGACTGTGTATCCATATACTGATATGCACAGGTGATAAGCGTCCCATCCGCGTCGGAGATCTCTGCCGTTACTCTTTTCAGTGCAGAGTCTTCCGATCGGATCGTTCCCCAAAGGTTGATGCCGTCACCCGCGTAAAATGTCGTCTCCGCAAGGGAAAAGCGTTCTCCGTCCCAAAGGATGCGGTCATCACTCTGCGTGACCGTGAAAGCTTCTTCATAGAGCGTTTGATAGCGCTCGCCGTTCTCCGCACTGATTTTTAATATATATTCCCCTGAAAGCAGGGTGGAAAAGAGCAGGCTCTCTCCCAATGCGCCGAGATCGCAGACATTGCTCTGCGGCGCAACACCTGCGTCCAGAACGCAGCGACCCTTCTCATCCGTGACCGTAACGCCGACATATGCAAGTTCTGACCAGTCCGAGGTTACCGCGCCGTCGAGCAGAAAGGTGTCCCCTTCCCGCAGGCAGAGGGGTGCGGAAAGCTCGCAAAGACTTATGCCATCCTCACACAGCAGGAAGGTCTGCTCTGCAAGCAAGCAGGGACCTCCTGCATTGAGTGCCTCAATACGGCAGGTATAAGTGCCGGCGGTCAGCTTCTCTAGGGAAAGCTGCTTGCGAAATTCCGCAAGCGATACCTGCTTTTTCTGACGCTCGGTCTGCGCGGAGGCAACGATCTCTCCCGTTCTGTCCAGCACCGTCACGCAGACATAGCGCAACGGTGAGGACTGCGAGGATACCACTCCCGTCAGCCCGGTCAATGTCCGGAGGCGGTACTCCGAACTCATGGAAAAGCCCGCAAGCGTGATTGGATCGTCGCGTACCCAAACCGTAAAATCCGCAGAGAGCAGCGTCTCGCTTCCCTTTTGCGTCACCGCCTCGACACAATATTGATAACTGCCTGCCGCAAGCGTCTGAAGCTTCAGCGTTTCCGTTAAGGAGGCAAGCTCGAATTCCGCTGCATTGGGTTCTGCAGTGAGGCTGCATTGCTCCCTCCCATCCGCAGCACATACAAATACCCTGACCTTTTCGAGCTGCGTCGAGGCAAGAAGCTTCCCTGCGGGGCGGAAGGTATCGCCCTCCTTCAGATCCTGCGGGGACTCCATTTCGTCACAGCGCACACCTGCCGTTGAAACGATCAGTGACTGCTTCAGCAGCACCCGTGTTTCCGCGCTGTTTGTTGCAGTCACGCGGAACTCATATCGTCCTGCCGCAAGCTCCTGCAACCTCACACCCTCTGCAAGCCGGGAAAGCGAATAGCTTGTCTCCCGCGGACCTGCGGAGCGACCCGTAACCATCGTGCCCATCTCATCATAAACGCCGACCGTGACATTCGTCAGCTTGCCTTTTGCGGAAATCACTTTTCCCGTAATCGGAAAGCTATCGCCGCACGCCATGACGGACGGAACGGCAAGTCCACTCAGCCAAAGCGGTTCGCCGGACGCCGCGTAGCCGTTAAAGCCGTATTGGCGGCAAATGGAAGGATAGTCCTTGAAGCAGACATCCATATCCGTATAGCCCGGAACACCGTCAACGCTGCCGGAAGAGGAATACTGCCACATGCCGTACATTCCGTCATAGCGGTCATAAATATCATATGTACCGTCGGAGAGATACTGCGCCATCCAGCATTCATAGCGCGCGCAGATTTTCTCTGTCTCCAGCCTGTTGTCGAGCCAGCTTTTGCAGGAGTAGAGTCCAACAAGCCAACCATCCGCCGCCATGTCATCCAAAAACGCCAGTGCCAGCGCCGTCAGCGCTTCGGCGCTCATTTGCGCATGAATGTTCGGGTCCTCCATGTCGTAATAAACGGGATATTCGAGCAGCTTCCCGGAGAGCCATGTTTTAAGCGCAGCGGATTCCCGCAGCACCTCCTCCACCGTACCTGCGTAAGAATACAGATACACACCGACATCCAGACCCGCTGCCTTTGCGCGGGCATAGTTCTCTTCAAAGGTGTCATCCTCCGTTGTGGCAAAACCCGCGCGAAGAATGACAAAACTGTAGCCCTGCTCTTTGATCTGATTAAAATCGACCTCATGCCCCTGCCAGTTTGACAAATCGACACCGTGCGCATAGATGCCGTTATCTTCGCCCGCCATTCCGCCTTTATAGCCCTCCGCATAGCCCGCTGCGCCCGTCATCTGCGGAAGCAGGGCAGCGACGATTGCAGCGCTGAGCAGCAGGCAGAGAAGCCTATTCAGAAACCGTCTCATTTTCTCTCATCCCATGTTGTCTATTTCTCGGAATCTCTTTTTTGGATTATAACACAAAAATCAAAAGCGTGTCAATTCCAACTGCCGTCAACCATCCAAATCCGCCAAATATGATTTGGGTATCTAAAAAATTTTTTGGAAGAAACCATCTTTCCGCTTGCTTCTCTCCTCAATGATGGTATAATATTCTTGCTATCGATTTTGCACAGCAAATCGTTAAAATTCGGAAAAGGAGAATGTAAGCATGAAACACACACTCAAGCGGCTTCTTGCGTTTCTTCTGACGCTTGCAATGGTCTGCGGTTTACTGCCGACCTTAGCCTTCGCGGAAGAACCCACAGAAGCAAGCGCCGAGCTTATCACGGCGGAAGACGATGCCCTCGTCCAGTCGGATATCCTCGACGACATCGACGCGTACTTTGTCGCATCGGCAAAGCGCAACAGCGAGCGCACCCTCGCGGACTATGTCGAGGCGACCGACGACGTCAAAGCCCTGGTCATGGCCTCCGACACCTATGTGGAAGGCTCTATCGTCGAAAGAGGCGACGGCTTCTTCTGGCAGACCGATACCGGCATCACCTGCGGCTACTTCCCCAAGGACCGCTACGAAGCCGATCAGCGCGTCGCCACCAGAGCCGTTAACACAAGCGCCCTTGCGACCTGGAACTATGCGAACGCCACAAAGAAGGATGTCTGCCTGATCGCCCCCATGTACGCCGAAGACACCACCTTCACCAATCAGTACACCAATGAAGCACTGTCTATCGCAGAAGCGACCGGCGGCACAGCTTACGGCCTGATCGACACGGACGCAACTGTCACTGCCATCGGACAGGCTATTGAGAAGTGCGGCGTAGTCATTTTTGACTCCCACGGCAACACCGACTGGGGCTACTTTGACGGCGGCTCCGACGGCACCGGCGAGGCCGACTGCACCTCCCAGGCCAACACCTCTTACCTCTGCCTGTCCAGCGGCACCGGCATGACCACTGCCGACTGTGCCTATGTGACCGGCACCTACGGCACCTATCCCCACGCTTACAAGGACAGCAGCGGCAACTACGTCGCCGACGGCACCGCCTTTGCCAACCACATGAGCGGTAACGCCCCCGGCAGCATCCTCTGGATGGCGATCTGCCTCGGCATGGCGACAGACGGAATGTGCGCTCCCCTGCGTAACAAAGGCGTATCCGTAGTCTACGGCTATTCTCAGTCCGTTTCTTTTGACGGTGATTACGCATATGAAACCAGCTTCTGGGACAGCATGATCGCCGGCGACACCGTTGCAACTGCCATCTCCACCATGAAGAACTCTCTGGGCAAATGGGATCCGGCTTACAGCAGCTACAGCTTCAGCACAGCCGTGGCAAACTACTGCGCCTTCCCCATCGTAGCTTCCGAGGAAGATACATATCCCGGTCATGGCAACGTGGACAACTATCAGACGGTTAACTCCACCTGGAAGCTGTCAAGCCTGAGCACCCCTGCCGAGCCGATCACTCTGACCCTGAATGATAACGGCACCGTCACTACGGAAAACGCCACCAGCTTCACCCTGCCCTCCTGCACCGCTCCCACGGGCTATACCTTTGCGGGCTGGTCGACGACTGCCCTTTCCTCTGAAGTGACTGCCAAGCCCACCCTCTATGCTGCGGGCAGCACCTACACCAACCAGAGCGATATCACGCTCTATGCTGTCTATGCACGCAGCGAGGGCGGCAGCGGCTCCGGCGAATGGAAGCTGGTCAGTGACGCTTCCAGCTTGGCTGCAGGCGCACAGCTCTTAATTGCTTCCAACGCAAAGGGCTTCGTTGCAGGCGCCATCTCCAGCAGTGTCATGACAAACATTGACGCAACCTTTGCTGCGGATTACTCCACTGTCACCAAGCCCGACACAGCCGTCGTCCTGACCCTCGGCGGCAGTGAGGGCGCATGGACTCTGGCAAACGCCGAAGGTCAGCTTTTGGGCGCCACTGCGGCAAAGAAGCTTGCATGGGGTTCCGGCACGACTACCTGGAGCATTTCCATCTCCGGCAATGCCGCTACCATTCAGAACGGCACCAGCTCTTATGGTCGCTTCCTGTACAACGTAAACACCCCGAGATTCACAACCTATACTTCCGCGACCAGCACCAGCATGCTCCTGCCGCAGCTCTATATGCTTGACGGCAGCGCAGGCACCACCTACTACACCACCGCTCCCACCACCTGTGCGCATGCCAACACTGTGAATACTGACGCTGTAGCAGCCACCTGTACCTCTGTCGGCTATACCGCAGGTGTCTACTGCAATGATTGCGGCAAGTACATTTCCGGACATGAAGAGATCGCCATGACAGATCATACCTACGGCGATTGGACTTCCAACAGCAACGGCACCCACAGCCGCACCTGCTCCGTCTGCAGCAATGTCGAAACGGCAGACTGTTCCTACACTTCTTCTGTCAGCGGTGCGACCACCACCTACACCTGCTCCGTCTGCGGCTACAGCTACAGCGAGACGAAGGACACCTACACTATCACCTATTCCGCTCCTTCCGGCACCACCACGGCTGATGTCATTTCCGGCAATTCCGTGACACTGCCCACTGCGGAAGCGGTAGACGGCTACACCTTCAAGGGTTGGGTTACCGCCGCGATCGCAGCGGAAACCACTACCGCTCCCACCATCCTCACCGGCACCTATACGCCGTCTGCCAGCGTCACTCTCTATGCGGTCTACACGCGTACGGAGACTACCACAGGTTCCGGCTCCAGTGTCTACACACTGGTCACCGATCTGGCGCAGCTTCAGATCGGCAGCAGCATCATCTTCACGGCAAATGGCACCGGTACTTCTGCCATGAGCGCAACGCAGGGCACTAACAACCGTGCTGAAGTTACCGGCGGTACGA
>CAMAEX010000122.1:0-5887 GCA_945832065.1 uncultured Clostridia bacterium
CCCAGCCCCTCGGCAAAGTAGCTTAATCTCGCGGTGATCTGCGCGTAATCCATCCGCTGCGGCCCAACCACGCCGATCATGCCCTGCATCCCGTCGCCAATGTCGAAGCGCGTCATGACAACGGAGGTGTCCTTCAGCTCCTGCGCGACATTCTCCGGACCGACCAAAATCTGTACCGGGCTGTTGTTGTCCAGCTTGGCAGGCAGATTGGAGATCGTCTCCTCATCCAGTGCGCCGAGCACCTCCTGCGCCTTTGCAAGGTCTTGGTACTCCGGCTGACCCAGCAGACGGTTCTGACCCGTCACATAAACCTCGCCCCGGTGGCAATCCTCCAACAGGTGCGTCGTGAAATCCACGATGATCGGCACCAGCCCCGACGCCGCGCCCGCGCTTCTGCTCACGCGATCCAAGGTCTCCGGAGTGAACTGCTCCACGGGAAGCTCCGTCAGACTCGCGTTCAGCACCGCCGACAGGAGCTTTAGGTCCTGCTCCGTCACGCTTAAGGGCAGCTTGATGAGCTTATTGCGCACCGTCTCGTCCGTCATCATCACGACCAGGATGAAGCTGCCGTGATCGGCAGGGAGAATCTCAAAGCGCCGCACCATCACGCTCCGGGTATGGGCCGTCATGGCATAGGCGGGGAGATTCGTGAGCTGGGAGACAAGCTTGCCAACCTGACTCATCGCCCGGTCGAATTCCTGCATCCGAAGCTCCATCGCCTGATTGATCGACTGCGTTTCGTCGACCGACAGGCGGTAGTCCTGCATCAGGCGGTCAATGTAAAACCGATATCCCGCAGGGCTGGGGATCCGTCCCGCCGAGGTGTGCGGCTGCTCCAAAAAGCCGAGGCTCGTCAGCTCCGCCATCTCGTTGCGGATCGTCGCGGAGGAGAAGTCCATGTCCGGCAGCGCGGCAATGGTTTTTGACCCCACCGGCTCGGCGCTGCGGATATACAGATCAACGATCGCTTTCAGGATCTTCTGTTTTCGCTCGGACAGCTCCATCGCTATGACCTCCCTGCGTTTGATCTCTTAGCACTCCATCTTCCAGAGTGCTAAGCTAACTATACAACCCGAATTTTGGTTTGTCAATAGCCGAAGTGAAATATTTTGTGAATTATTTGTGACCGGCGCCTCCGTTTTGCGTAGGGGCGGCTATCAGCCGCCCGCATGCAGGAAGTAGCAGCTTCGTACAAATTTGTTTGTCTGTACCGGCGGGCGGATAATATCCGCCCCTACGAGAGGGGTCGGTTTTTGCGTTTTGCCTCTTTTCAAGGGGGAAAGTCTATGGTATAATATTAGGGAAACTCTGAATAAATCCACAAGAGCGGTCGGTGAGAGATTTTGTCGCAAATTGAGGTTGGAAAACCGCAGGAATACTTTGTGTATTTCAAGGTTTTCCAACCGAAAAGTTGCGGCAAAAGATCCGCCGAGCGCCGCCGCTGATTTGTTCAGAGGTTCCCTAGGTATATGATTCGCAAAGGAGCTGTTCTCTATGCACCAGCCGAAGGAAAACGGTCTGTCCCTGCACGGGCACGACCACGAACACGAGCATTCGCATCCCCATGTACACGCCAACAAGAAGGCGGTCGCGAACCGTCTTGCCCGTGCCATCGGGCATTTGGACAAGGTCAAGCGTATGGTCGAGGAGGACTGCGACTGCGCCGAGGTGCTCATTCAGCTTGCCGCCGTCCGCGCCGCCATTGACAACGCGGGAAAAGAGATTTTGAAAGAGCATATCACACATTGCATCGTAGACGCCGTCGAAGAAGGTGACGACACCGCCATTTATGACCTCTGCGACGCAATTGACAAGTTTATGAAGTAAGGTGAAGCCCATGACCGACTTGCAGCACATCCGTAATTTTTCCATCATCGCCCACATTGACCACGGAAAGTCCACCCTTGCCGACCGTCTGCTCGAGGAGTGCCACACGATCGACAAGCGCGAGATGGAAAATCAAATTTTAGATTCCATGGACTTGGAGCGCGAGCGCGGCATCACGATCAAGGCTCGCGCCGTCAAGCTCAACTATACCGCCGACGACGGCGAAACGTATACCCTCAACCTCATTGACACCCCGGGACATGTGGACTTCAACTATGAAGTCTCCCGCTCTCTCGCGGCATGCGAGGGCGCGGTATTGGTCGTGGACGCGTCCCAGGGCATTGAGGCCCAGACCCTTGCCAACACCTACCTCGCCGTGGACGCGGGGCTGGAGGTCGTACCCGTGATCAACAAGATAGACCTGCCAGCCGCCCGTCCGCAGGAGGTCAAGCAGGAGATCGAGGAGGTCATCGGGCTGCCCGCGATGGACGCACCCGAGATCTCCGCGAAAAACGGCATCAACATCCACGCCGTCTTGGAGGAGATCGTCCACGGCATTCCCGCGCCGACCGGCGACCGCGAAGCGCCCGTGCAGGCATTGATCTTCGACAGCCAGTATGACTCCTACCGCGGCGTTATCGTCTATCTCCGCGTGAAAAACGGCATTCTGCGCCCCGGCATGGACATCCGCATGATGGCGACGGGCGCGGAATACAAGATCGTCGAGGTCGGCACCCTCCACCCGACAGGCATGACCCCCACCGACAGTCTCGGCGCTGGCGAGGTCGGCTATCTGACCGCCTCGATCAAGACCGTTGCTGACACCCGCGTGGGCGACACCATTACCGAAGCCGTGCGCCCCTGCGCGGAGCCTCTGCCCGGCTATCAATCCGTGCAGCCGATGGTCTATTCCGGCGTCTATCCCGCAGACGGCAGCAAATACGGCGACCTGCGCGACGCGCTGGAAAAATTAAAGCTCAACGATGCCTCCATGTCCTACACGCAGGAAAACTCAATTGCCCTCGGCTTCGGCTTCCGCTGCGGCTTCTTAGGGCTGCTGCATATGGAGATCATCATGGAGCGTTTGGAGCGGGAATACAATCTCGACCTTATCACCACCGCACCGAACGTCGTCTACCGCATCACAAAGACGAACGGTGAGGTCGTGGAGATCTACACCCCGCTGAACTATCCCGATCCCGCCGAAATTCAGCTCAGTGAGGAGCCGTTCGTCAAGGCGAGCATCATCACGCCGCCCGAGTACGTCGGCAACATCATGGATTTGTGCCAGCAGCGGCGCGGCGAATACAGAGACATGACCTACCTCGACAAGAGCCGCGTGGAGCTGCGCTATTTCATGCCGCTCAACGAGATCATCTATGACTTTTTTGACGCGCTCAAGTCCCGCACGCGCGGCTACGGCTCGCTTGACTACGAGCTGGACGGCTACCGTCCGTCGCGTTTGGTCAAGCTGGACATTCTTCTGAATGGCGAGATCGTGGACGCGCTCTCCTTTATCCTGTTCGCGGACAACGCCTATGCCCGTGCGAGAAAGATCTGCGAAAAGCTGAAGGAGAACATTCCGCGTCAGATGTTTGAGATCCCGGTGCAGGCGGCGGTGGGCGGCAAGATCATCGCCCGCGAGACGATCAAGGCGCTGCGCAAGGACGTCCTTGCCAAGTGCTACGGCGGCGACATCACGCGCAAGAAGAAGCTCCTCGAAAAGCAAAAGGAGGGCAAGAAGCGCATGCGCACCTTCGGCACGGTTTCCGTCCCGTCGGAGGCGTTCATGGCGGTTCTGAAAATGGACGAATGAAAACAGTCACGATCTATACCGACGGCGCTTGCTCCGGCAATCCCGGTCCCGGCGGCTGGGGCGCGATCTTGGAGTGGAACGGCGTGGAAAAGGAGCTGTCCGGCGGCGAAAGACAGACGACCAACAACCGCATGGAGCTGACCGGCGTGATTTCCGCACTCAGGAAGCTCAAGGAGCCGTGCCGCGTGGAGCTTTACACGGACTCCAAATATGTCTGCGACGCGGTCATGAAGCGCTGGGTCTACGGCTGGAAGGCAAAGGGCTGGGTCAAGGCGGACAAGAAGCCCGCGCTGAATGTGGATCTCTGGGAACAGCTTCTTCCGCTGTTAGAGTATCATGACGTGCATTGGCACTGGGTCAAGGGGCACGCCGAAAACGAAAAAAACAACCGCTGCGATGCCCTCGCCGTGGCGCAGAGTAAAAAATACGGGTCGGCGAAGGGCAATACGGGCTAAGGGTGAATGACTGCGGTGTGCTCCGCACGGATTCTGATTCTGTAGGGCGGGGACATGTCCCCGCCGTCCGCGAAGCGGCAGACGGTGCAGACAAACAAGCTTGTACGCAATCGGTAGTTCCTGCACCGGCGGGGACATGTCCCCGCCCTACAGCGTATGATGAAATCAATTCGAAACGGGTGATATCATGTTTTATCTTCTTCTCGTTCTTTTCGCGGGCGGGATCGTTGCGCTGGATCAGTGGACAAAGGCGCTTACCGTCGCAGCGGACAAGGCAGGCTCCCTGCCGACGGACAGCTTCCTCGGCATCTTCCACATCACGCACACGCAGAACACGGGCGGCGCGTGGGGGATGCTCGCGGGGCAAATGTGGCTGTTCGTTCTCGTGATGGTCGTCTTTTTGGCGCTTCTCGTCGTGATGATCTGGAAAAAATGGGTCGCGAAGAAATTTGAATGGGTCTGCCTCGCAGCAATTGCGGGCGGCGGCATCGGCAACATGATCGACCGTCTCTGGCACGGCTATGTCACGGACATGATCTGCTTCGATTTTATTGACTTCCCGATCTTCAATGTTGCCGACTGCTTCATTACCTGCGGCTGTATCGCGCTGATGATCTACATTATCTTCTTTGACCGCGAGAAAAAGCCGAAGACAGACAAGCCTGCCGAAGCGGAGTGATCACATGGAACTGACTGCACAGAACGCAGGCGAACGGGTCGATGTGTTTTTGGCGCGGGAGGCTTCCGGACTAACGCGGAGCGCGGTGCAGAGGCTTTTGGAGCAGGGGCTTGTGACCCTGCGCGGCGTGCCGGTGAAGAAGAACGCCAAAACGGAGGCGGGCGCGGTCTATTGCGTCACGGTGCCGGAGGTGCGCGAGGTCGCCATCGCGCCGCAGGAGATCCCGCTGGACATCGTCTATGAGGATGCGGACGTTCTCGTCATTAACAAGCCGAAGAATATGGTCGTCCACCCTGCGGCGGGGCATTCGGACGGGACGCTCGTCAACGCCCTGCTGCATCACTGCGGTGACTCCCTCTCGGGCATCAACGGCGAAAAGCGTCCCGGTATTGTCCATCGCATCGACAAGGACACAACGGGGCTTCTCATTGTGGCGAAAAACGATTATGCCCATCAGGCGCTCGCCGCACAGCTTAAGGATCACACCCTGCGCCGCACCTACGAGTGCTTGGTACACGGCGGCTTCAAGGAGGACAGCGGCACCGTAAGCGCCCCCATCGGACGGCACCCCACCGACCGCAAAAAAATGGCGGTCGTACAGAGAAACGGGCGCGAGGCAGTGACCCATTGGGAGGTCATTGCGCGCTACGGGCAGTACACCCATTTGCGCTGCCGATTGGAGACGGGCAGGACGCACCAGATTCGCGTCCATATGGCGTATCTCAACCACCCGATCGTGGGAGACCCTGTTTACGGCAGCGGCAAGGCGGAGCTGGGACTGACCACACAATGCCTCCACGCGCAGGCGCTGACCTTCCTCCACCCGCGCACCGGCGAGGAAATCACCGTCACCTGTCCCCTGCCCGATGAATTTCGGGACACCCTGCTGAAATTGCAGCGCATGGGATGAGCCATTCGCACACAAATTGCCATGGCGCAAGCGCCCTCGCAATGACAGGGAAAGGCACCCTTATGATGTCATTGCGAGGAGCGCAGCGACGTGGCAATCTGTTTTTCTATTATGCGCATACGGCGCCAAACTTCGCGCCTCATCCGTAGGGCGGGGACATGTTCTGTTGAATCAGCGGCTCTGTCTGCGCGGGCGAAGCC
>CAMAEX010000123.1:0-5871 GCA_945832065.1 uncultured Clostridia bacterium
AGGTCAAGAAACCATGTGACGATACTCATTTTGCCATACACCCCGCCAGGCGATGGCGCAAGCCGCTGTAGCGCTTATTACGGCGGTTATTGGCAGTCATCTGCGCAACGACCTCCTCATTGCCCACAAGGATCAGCAGCTCGCGGGCGCGCGTAATCGCCGTGTAAAGCACACCGCGCGTCAACAGCATCGGCGCGCCCGCATATGGGACGAAGATCACAGCGCGGTATTCACTGCCCTGACTTTTGTGCGCGGTAATGGCATAAGCCAGTTCCAGCTCCGGCAGCATGTCCGAGTCATAGATCGCGACTCGGTCATCGAAGCGAATGCGAATCGCATCCTCCTGCGGATCGATCTGCTCAATGATGCCGATATCGCCGTTAAAGATCCCCATACCCGCGCCGCCGTCGGTTTTCTTCCATAGTATATCATAATTGTTGCGGATTTGCATCACCCGATCGCCCTCCCGAAAAACATAGCTTCCGCAGGGCTTCTCTCGTTTCTTCGGAGCAGGCGGATTGAGTGCCTCCTGAAGCGCAAAGTTGAGACGGAAGGTGCCCGTCTCTCCCTTGCGTGTCGGAGAGATCACTTGAATTTCGTCCGCCGGAATTCCCATGTTCTTTGGCAGCCGCAGTGCGCATAGCTCCGTAATCGTCTGCACGACTGCGTCGGGGGAGCGGCGTTTCATAAAGAAAAAGTCTCGATCCTTCGCTGTCAGGATCGGCAGCTCTCCATGGTTGACCGCGTGCGCGTTCATGACAATCAGGCTCTGCTGCGCCTGACGAAAGATCTCCGTTAAGCAAACCGTGTGCACCAAACCGCTGCGGATGAGATCGGAAAACAAGTTGCCCGCGCCGACCGACGGGAGCTGATCCGGGTCGCCGACCAAGATCAGCGTTGCCTTCTCCGGCAGTGCCCGCAGCAAGCTGTGCATCAGTAGAAGGTCGACCATGGACATCTCATCGACGATCACCGCGTCACAATCCAGAGGGTCGTCCTCGTCACGGCGGAAGTACATCTCTCCGGTCTCCGGCGAAATCTGCGCCTCAAGCAGGCGGTGAATGGTAGAAGCCTCACGGTCAGTCAGCTCTGAAAGCCGTTTTGCAGCGCGGCCTGTGGGCGCAGCCAATAGCGTCTTGCGGTGCAGCAGCTCAAACAAACGCAGGATTCCCGCAAGCGTCGTCGTCTTACCGGTGCCGGGGCCACCGGTGAGAATCAGGAGCTTCTGTTCCGCAGCGCAGCGGATCGCCTCTTTCTGCCGCTCTGCATAGGTCAGACTGCTTTTTCGCTCGATGCCGGAAAGCACACGCTCCGCGTCGGGAAGCTCGTCCTCCGGCGCGCAAGCCATGCGGCAGATCCGTTCGGTGACGGAAAGCTCCGCCTCATGGTATTCCGGCAGATAGACGGCGATAATTCCCGCAATCTCATCTGTCACCACGCTGCCCAGCGCACAAAGGCGATCTATGGCAGCAAGCACAGCAGCGGTATCGAGATTCAGCATCGTCGCAGTCGCCGCACCGAGCTTGTCCATCGGTAAGAAGGTATGTCCGTTATTCAGATTGTAACGCAATTCAAACACTACGCCCGCTTCCACACGCAGGTCATTATCGCCGTCAAAGCCCAGCTCGATTGCCATAGCGTCAACGGCGGCAAAGGACGCGCCAAACTGCGGCTGTGTCAATAGATAAGGGTTCTCATGGATCAGCTCCAGCGACTGTTCGCCATAGACGCGGTAGAGTCGAACCGCGATCTCAGCGGGAATGCGGTAAGCAGTCAAAAACTCGATCAGCCTGCGGACGCCGACCTGTCTGCGGAAGGAAGCTCCCATTTCCTGCGCGGCTTTTAAGGAAATGCCGCTGATCTCTGCGAGACGTTCGGGCGCTCTGTCGAGAATTTTCAAGCTGTCCTCCCCAAAGCGCGCAACGATTTTCTCCGCCGTCTTCGGGCCGATGCCCTTTACTGCGCGGGAGGACAGATATGCACGAATCTCATTGACGGAATCCGGCAGCAGGCGCTCTAAGAATTCCGCCTCAAATTGTTTGCCGTATGCGTTGTGCGTCGTCCATTTTCCCGTTACGATCAGCCGCTCGCCGGCGATCGGCGCGGGAATCGTTCCCACAACGGTAATCACGGAGCCGTCCTCGCTGTCAAGCTTGATCACCGCGTATCCGTTTTCCTGATTCTGAAATACTACAGCGGCAATCGTTCCGCTAATCAGCTCCTGCTCCAATATCCTCGTTCTCCGTTCGTATAATTTCAGAAAGCTGTGACCGGCTGCACAAAAGAGCGTCCTCCCGTCTGCGAAGCAGAAGCTCCGCCGCGAGCTGCCCTTCGCAGTCTATTCCGTCGTCCACAAAAATCAGCGTTGCGCGCAGACCCAGCCATTCGCGCTGGCGTAAGGCTGCACGCATCGTCTGCTGCACAAGGGCAGCGTCACCCTTTAGCAGAACGACATAGAAGGAATTCCTTGCCTCCTCCGACGAGAGCAATGCGTCAAAATACAGCCATACAATCAAAAGCATTCCCGACGCTGCCAGAGCCGCGATCACAATCGTTAGAACCACGCAAATCACCTCACGCCATTCTATGTTTCGGCGTGAAGAAATGTACCCATCTTTATTTTACTACAGCCAACGCCGAATCGCAACGAGTTTTTACAAAATAATCTTTTTCCCGCCGCATTCCCCATCTGAATTCAGAAAATAGCCCCTGCGGACGGATCCGCAGGGGCAAGATAAGCAATTTATTCCGCTTCTTCGACTTGGATTCCCCTTTCGGCAAACGCCTTGAGGAGCAAATCCATATCCGAGGGAATGGAGATCGGCTCGCCGCACGCCTTGATCGCATTGGCAACGTCCTTCAGACCGTTGCCCGTGACAACGGAGACGATCTTCGCGTCCTTCGGCAGCTTCCCCTGCTCACAGAGCTTCTTGATGCCTGCCGTACCCGTCACGCCCGCAGGCTCGCCGAATACGCCGCAGGTACGACCGAGGAGCTTCTGCGCCGCCATGATCTCCTCGTCGGAGACATTGACGACGATGCCGTTCGATTCCCGGATCGCCATAAGCGCCTTGTCCGCGTTGCGCGGCACGCCGACAGCGATGGAATCGGCAAGGGTATTCTCCTCCATCGGATACCAGTCCTCATTGTTGGCGATCGCACGGTTCAAGGGGCAGCAACCCTCCGCCTGCGCGGAGATCAGACGCGGCAGCTTGTCAATAAAGCCGATGGCATACAGATCCTTCAAGCCCTTCCACAGACCCGCGATCGTGCAGCCGTCGCCGACGGAGATAGCGATAAAATCAGGGACCTCCCAGTTCAGCTGCTCCATGATCTCCAAGCCGACGGTCTTCTTACCCTCGGAGAGATAGGGGTTGATCGCGGCGTTGCGATTGTACCAGCCCCATCTGTCAATTGCCTGCTTGGACAGTTCAAAGGTATCCTCATAGCTGCCCTGCACGGAGACGACCGTCGCGCCGAAGGTCATGAGCTGCGCGACCTTCCCCTTCGGGGCACGGGAGGGCACGAAGATATATGTCTTCAAGCCTGCCGCCGCAGCGTTGCCCGCAAGGGACGAAGCGGCGTTGCCGGTAGACGAGCAGGCAATCACCTTCGCGCCCGCCTCCTGCGCCTTGGCAACCGCCATTGCGGAGGCTCTGTCCTTCAAAGACGCGGTCGGGTTCTGCCCGTCGTCCTTGACCCAGAGCTTTGCAATGCCAAGCTCCTTTGCCAATCTGTCCGCCTCGTACAGCGGCGACCAGCCGACGCGCAGCGGCGTGTTCGGGGTCGTCTCCTCGACAGGCAGCAGCTCGCGGTAACGCCACATGGAGCGATCCTCCCGCGCGGCGAGCTTTTCCTTCGTCAGCGTGGTCTTGATATAGTCATAGTCATAAATGATATCGAGGATACCGCCGCACTCACAATTGGTCAGATTCGGCACAGCCTTGTATTCCCTGCCGCATTTTACGCAGCGGCCGCATTTTACGTTTTTCATAGCTTGCTTTCCTTTCCTTCCATTGCTTTCCTTTTGCGCGCCTCCGCTTTTCGAAATGCTCTTTTGCGCGCACGATCTTCTTTTTTCAATTCCTTTGGAAACAGCGCAAAATACTGCTCGTCTCCTAAATTGTTGCGAATCCACGCCATTTCACGTCTTTTTAATATATACGCCAAAAGCAGCTCCAGCAGCAAAAAGACGGCTGCAACACAGGGAACAAACCACCAATGCAGCTCCTTCGCGTGCATGAAGATCACAACGATCAGCGTAATACCGGCAAAAACAGCAAGAACGGTAGCAATCGGCTTCCAAAGTATGAAATTGCGCTTGTTGCCGTTTCCCCTCATTTGTCCTCCGTTGCATCATCGGCTTATGAAAAGCGGGGAGGGGCTTTCCCCTCCCCCACGATTCTATTTGAATGAAATTACAGCGCCTTGAGCAGTCCGGTCGCTTCGTTGAACTCATTGATGAGTTCATCCATTTCCTTCGCCTGTGCGTGGACGGCATCCCAAGTGCCCTTCGTATCATACCACAGATCGTTGAGCTCCTTCACGTCGCGAGCCTGCTGCTCGACCCAAGTGTAATACTTGAGGTTGTGGATACGCTTGCGGTCCGCATAGGTCAGCTCAAGCAGGTTGTCGGTCTTGAGGTTCAGCATATGCAGGTTGTGATCCAGAGAAGCCTCATGGGCATTGTACCCGCCGTGCATCTGATCCAGCTCCTCGATACGGGACTGGTACATGACAGCGGAGTCGGTCAGGACGGTCAGCAGGACATCGTTCTCGGTCAGCTCGTAGTACTTCGCCATCTTGATGCAGCAGAGCATATTCGCAATGCCGGAGATACCGAGCCAGCTCATCTTCTCGACCTGCTCGTCGCTCATGCCAAGGACTTCCTTCATATACTGCTTGCCTTCCGGCTTGTTGAACAGGCGCAGCAGGCGCTGGCTGTCCTCGTCGTCGATGGCGATTGCCATGTCGGTGTTCTTGACATTATGGATCCAAGGAATGTGCTTGTCGCCGATGCCTTCAATGCGGTGACCGCCGAAGCCGTTGTTGAGGATGGTCGGGCACTGGAGGGCTTCACCGACGGCAACCTTTGCGGTAGGATAATGATCCTTCAGATAATCGCCTGCGGACATCGTGCCGGCGGAGCCGGAGGTAAAGGCGCAGCCAGCCAGACGGTCGTCCGGGCGGCGGATGGACTCATAGACCTTTGCCAGAGCTTCGCCCGTGATGTTGTAGTGCCAAACGGGGTTGCCCATCTCTTCGAACTGGTTGAAGACCATGACATCGGGACGCTGCTTCAGCTCCCAAGTCTTGTCGAAGATTTCCTTAACATTGGACTCGCAGCCCGGGGTCGCAATGATCTCGCCGGCAATGGTCTTGAGCCAGTCAAAGCGCTCTTTGGACATCTCTGCGGGCAGGATGGCGATGGAGTCGCAGGCAAGCAGCTTGGAGTTGAATGCACCGCCGCGGCAGTAGTTGCCGGTGGAGGGCCAAACAGCCTTGTGATATGTAGCATCAAACTGACCCGTAACAAGGCGCGGCACCAAGCAGCCGAAGGAAGCGCCGACCTTGTGGCAGCCGGTCGGGAACCACTTGCCGACCATTGCGACGATACGCGCCTTAACGCCGGTCAGAGCGGACGGGAACTCGATGTAGTTCGGAGTCTCCTGGAACAGACCGCCGGTTTCCTTTGCCTCGTTCTTCCAAGTGACGCGGAAGAGGTTGACGGGATCGACATCCCAAAGACCGGTGTGGGTAAGCTTTTCCTTGATCTTTTCGGGGACAAGCTCCGGATTCTGCATCTGGGCGAACGTCGGGATAATGATGTTGTTTTCCTTTGCCTTTTGGATGTTGTGCGCAAGGCCTTCC
>CAMAEX010000124.1:0-5787 GCA_945832065.1 uncultured Clostridia bacterium
AAGGAAGCCGGACTGGCTGCCCGGCTTCCTTGTCCAAATATATTGTAATAGGAGGGAACCGAGAATGACATCCTTGGAATTAGTTAATCTCGCCATTGAAGCGCGAGAGCATGCTTATGTGCCTTATTCCGGCTTCGCTGTCGGCGCGGCGTTGCTGACAAAGGACGGGAAGGTCTATCAGGGCTGCAACATCGAAAACTCGTCCTACGGCGCGACCAACTGCGCAGAGCGGACAGCCTTTTTCACCGCAGTCTATCAGGGCGAGCGTGATTTTGAGGCGATCGCCATCGTCGGCGGCAAGGCGGGTGAGCCGGTCAGCGAGCTTTGTGCGCCCTGCGGTATCTGCCGTCAGGTAATGCGCGAATTCTGCCGAGATGACTTCAAAATAATTTTGAGCAAGGGAGACGGCACTGTTTTGGAGACAACTTTGACTAATTTGCTGCCTTTGAGCTTCTCAAAAGAGGATTTGGAACGCTGATTTTGGTAGTTTTCAACAAATTTTTAACAGCATCTTGATTTTTACATGATTTTGTGCAACAATGTATTAAGCGGTAAGACCGCAAACAAAAATTTTGGAGGTAAGAAAATGAAGAAACTTGTTGCTCTCCTCCTCGCCCTGTGCATGGTAGCCTGCCTGTTTGCCGGCTGCGCGGGCGATACGGAGGAATCCACCGCAGCACCCACCACCACTGCGAATGAGCCCGCTCCCACCGAGACCGACGAGCCCGCTCCCACCGAGACCGACGAGCCCGCTCCCGCAAGCGACTACCGTGTAGCTATGGTCACCGACTACGGCGACATCACCGACCAGTCCTTCAACCAGACCACCTATGATGCCGGCAAGGCATGGTGCGAGGCTAACGGCGTTGACTTCACCTACTACAAGCCGACCGGCGACTCCACCGCTGAGCGTGTTGCTGCTATCGACCAGGCTGTTGCCGATGGCTACAACGTCCTCCTTCTCCCGGGCTTCGCTTTCGCAGGCGCGATCGTTGAGACCGCTGAGACCTATCCCGATGTGAAGTACATCGCCCTTGACGTCGGCGAGTATGACCTGCAGGATGCTGCCGGCACCGTCGAAGATTGGTCCTATGTCTATCCCGCAAACGTTTACTCCGCTGTTTATCAGGAAGAGCTTGCCGGTTACATGGCCGGCTACGCTGCTGTGAAGCTCGGCTACAAGCACCTCGGCTTCCTCGGCGGCATGGCTGTTCCCGCTGTTGTTCGCTATGGCTACGGCTTCGTGCAGGGCTGCGACGCGGCTGCTGCTGAGCTCGGCATCACCGGCGACATCAAGATCGACTATGTCTACGGCAACCAGTTCTATGGCGACTCTGACATCACCGCTTACATGGACACCATCTACGCCGGCGGCGCAGAGGTCGTCTTCGCTTGCGGCGGCGGCATCTTCACTTCTGCCGGCGAGGCTGCGCAGAAGGTCGGCGCGAAGGTCATCGGCGTTGACGTTGACCAGAAGGGCACCATCGACGGCATGTATGGCGAAGGCATGACTGTTACCTCCGCTATGAAGGGTCTTGCTCCCACCGTCGACACCATGCTGACCGAGCTGATCCTCAACGACAACTGGGCTGCTTACAGCGGCAAGGTTGAGACTCTGGGTCTTGTTTCCGGCGACGATCCCGCTCTGAACTATGTCCAGATCCCGTCCTCCACGCAGTGGGCCGACGCTTTCACCGAGGCTGACTATGTCGCTCTCGTCGGCGAGCTGTTTGACGGCACTCGCGTTGTCTCCAACGACACCGAGAACGAGCCGGAAGTCACCATCGCTGTTAACTACCTCGGCAACATCAAGTAATTCACCCCACATTTTTAGAGAACGGGCTTTGGCCCGTTCTCTTTTTTTAAAGGCACGTTGGCAGTGAATGGACCGCTTGAACACGCATGCCGCGAGTCCGTTGCAATCAAAAACCAAGAGAAATGCAACACATCTGTAGGGTGAGGATCTGCCCTCGCCGTCTGCGCGGCGGCAGTCGGTACAGACAAGCAAATCTGTACGCACCCGAAGGTTTCATACCAATCACCAATTAAAATGTGCAACGCGCATTTTAATTGCGATATCGTGATTGGTACGAGACGTATTTTCGCGATGCTTACCTTATCATCGCGAAAATGCAACGCCGGTACGGCGTTGAAAACCGATTGAAATGAATATTTTAATCGGTTTTCAGGATCAGCAGCGGGTACATCTTCCCGGTCTTCAGAAAGCATTATAGCAATGCTGCGTTATGCGGCGAGACGGCGAAAACTGTCGTTTTGCACAAATTATCTTTCAAGATTTAGCACTTCTAACAAAAAGACAAGCTCTCCCAATTTTAAAAAAATTAGGATTTGAAATTTCGCAACCAATGGTGTATAATCAAACTGTAATTTTATAAAGAGGAGGAATCAGCTTGAGCAACGAACATTATGCGATTGAAATGCTGAATATCACCAAGCGTTTTCCCGGCATCATCGCAAATGATAACATCACGCTGCAGCTCAAAACCGGCGAAATCCATGCCTTGCTTGGTGAAAACGGCGCCGGCAAATCAACCTTGATGAGCGTTCTGTTCGGTCTTTATCAGCCGGAAGAGGGCATCATCAAAAAGGACGGCGTCGAAGTTGCCATCCGCAATCCGAACGATGCCAATGCGCTGCATATCGGCATGGTACACCAGCATTTCAAACTCGTCGAGTGCTTCTCTGTTCTCGACAACATCATCCTCGGCATTGAGCCGACACACATGGGCTTCCTGCAAAAAGAGGAGGCGCGTGAAAAGGTACTTGCTCTTTCCGAAAAGTACGGACTTCATGTTGACCCGGATGCCTTGATCGAGGATATCACCGTGGGCATGCAGCAGCGTACCGAGATCCTGAAGATGCTCTACCGCGATAACGAGATCCTGATCTTCGACGAACCGACGGCTGTTCTGACGCCGCAGGAGATCGACGAGCTGATGGAAATCATGCGCGGTCTTGCAAAAGAAGGCAAATCCATCCTCTTTATCTCCCATAAGCTCAACGAGATCATGTCCGTTGCGGACCGCTGCACGGTACTGCGCAAGGGCAAGTATGTGGGCACCGTCAATGTTGCCGATACCACAAAGGAAGAGCTCTCCCGTATGATGGTCGGCAGAGATGTGGAATTCGTCGTACATAAGGATCCGGCGAAGCCGACGGATGTTGTCCTCAATGTGGAGCATATGACCGTTGCATCGAAGATGCACAGCAACAATGCGGTCAAGGATGTCTCTTTCCAGGTGCGCCGCGGCGAGATCGTCTGTATTGCCGGTATCGACGGAAACGGTCAGACCGAGCTGGTTTACGGCATCTCCGGTCTTGAGCCTCTGAAGGGCGGTAAGTTAGAGCTGTGCGGGAATGACATCACAAAAGCGCCGATCCGCAAGCGCTCCACCGGCGGCATGAGCCACATCCCGGAGGATCGCCACAAGCACGGTCTCGTTTTGGATTACTCTTTGGAGAATAACCTTGTGCTCCAGCGCTATTTCGAGCCTGAGTTCACCAATAAGGCGGGCTTCCTGCGCAAAGGCAATATCCGCACTTATGCGGAGCGCCTGATCGAGCAGTACGACGTCCGCTCCGGTCAGGGTCCCATCACGATCGCCCGTTCCATGTCCGGCGGCAACCAGCAGAAGGCAATTGTCGCCCGTGAGATCGACAAAGATCCCGCGCTGCTCATCGCCGTGCAGCCGACCCGCGGTTTGGATGTCGGCGCGATCGAGTATATCCACAGGCAGATCGTTGCGCACCGCGATGCGGGCAACGGCGTTCTGTTGGTCTCCCTCGAACTGGAAGAGGTCATGAGTCTTTCTGACCGCATCCTTGTAATGTATGAAGGCGAGATCGTCGGTGAGCTTGATCCGAAGAAAACGACGGTCGAAGAGCTTGGTCTTTATATGGCCGGCGCAAAGAGAATGGAGGTAAAATAAGATGAAGCAACGCACTCCATTGCTGCGCAAGAGCGGTGTTCAAACGCTCCTTGCATCGCTTCTGTGCATTCTGCTCGGTCTTTTGGTCGGCTATCTTGCATTGCTGATCATTGAGCCTTCCGGTGCATGGGGAGCCATTGTCGCCGTCATGAAGAACTTCTTAAAGTATCCGACCGGCGATCAGAAGCTGAAGTATTTCGGCAGCACGCTCGTGAAAACCGCGCCGCTGCTGCTCTGCTCCCTGTCCGTCCTGTTTGCCTATAAGGTCGGTCTGTTCAACATCGGCGTTGCCGGTCAGTATGTCCTCGGCGCTGCGGCATCCTTAGGCTGCGCACTGCTGGCGGGTCTGCCCTGGTATGTGTGCCTCCTCGCTGCTGTCGCTGCTGCGGCGATCTCCGGCGCACTGTGCGGCGTCCTGCGCGCTTACCTCAATGTCAATGTCGTTATCTCCGGCATCATGCTGAACTGGATCAGCTTGTATGCAACCAATCTGATCCTGAAGGGCGGCATGGAGAAGACCGGTAAGGATACCATCCGTCTGGTCAAGGCGAATAAAGATGCGATCCTGCCGACCCTCGGCTTGGACAAGCTGTTTAACAACAACCAGTATGTTACCATCGCGATCCCGGTTGCAATCGTTGTTGCGATCGTCATTTGGATCCTGCTCGACAAGACCAAGTTCGGCTATGAGCTGAAGGCGACCGGAAACAATCTGAATGCCGCAAAGTACTGCGGCATGAAAGAAAACCGCAACATTATCCTGACCATGGTGATCGCTGCCGCTTTGGCAGGTCTCGGCGCGGGTCTTTACTATCTGTCCGATTTCGAGCAGTGGAATGTCAACTCCTCCTCCGTTCCTGCCATGGGCTTCAACGGTATTGCAGCGGCGTTCCTCGGCGGTCTGCATCCCATCGGCGCGATCTTCTCCTCGTTCTTTATCCAGCATATCACGCTGGGCGGCGCAAATGTCGACCTGAGTCACTACTGTGCGCAGATCGCGGACTTCATCTCTTCTATCATCATTTACCTGTGCGGCTTCGTGCTCTTCTTCAAGACCTGCCTCAACCGTGGCTTGGATCGCCGTGAGGAAAAGAAGATTCAGGCTTCAAAGGCAAACAGTGCGGAAGGAGGAAATAAATAATGGTATTGCTGATCCAATATACTCTTATTTTTGCTGCCGTTCTGCTGCTGGTTGCATTGGGCGGCTGCTTCTCCGAACACTCCGGCGTGATCAACATCGGCTTGGAGGGCATCATGGTCATGGGTGCCCTCGGCGGCGCACTGGTCATGCGCTTCCTGCCCTATAATCCGGATACTGCCAGCTTCTTAACGAACTTCGGTGTCTTTGCCTGTGTCGCGCTGGCAAGTGCAGCGGCAGGTATGATTTACTCTCTGTTGCTTGCGGTTGCCTGTATCAACTTCAAGGCCGATCAGACGATCGTCGGCACGGCAATGAATCTGCTCGGTACTGCGACCGCGACGGTCATCGTCAAGTCGATGAATACCGCGATGAACCCCGATGACCATTCCTCTGAGATCAGCTATATTAAGCCGAAGCAGGCATTCCTTTCCAACTTCGGCGGTAAGTTCGAGCTGAACTGGTTCGTTGTCCTCGCGGTGCTTCTGCTGGTGATTTCGGCGGTTCTGCTGTATAAGACCCGTTTCGGTCTGCGTCTGCGCGCCTGCGGCGAGCATCCGCAAGCGGCGGACTCGGTCGGTATCAATGTCTACAAAATGCGCTATGCCGGTGTCCTGATCTCCGGTCTCCTCGGCGGTCTCGGCGGCATCACCTACATCACCGCAGGCGTCAGCGTTTGGAAGTTTGAAAACGGCGTTG
>CAMAEX010000125.1:0-5747 GCA_945832065.1 uncultured Clostridia bacterium
AGCGCTCCTTCGTCGCGAACGGCTGCGCAGGGGGTACGCCGCATCCGTAACGCTCCTGCGTCGCGAACGGCTGCGCAGCCGCGTCGCTGCGCTCCTCGCAATGACACGAAGAGACACTCTGATTTGTCATTGCGAGACCAGTGCGCACACTGGTCGTGGCAATCCACGGTTTCTTCTTTGTACAAACTCGGCAGTTTCTGCACGAGATTGCCACGTCGCTGCGCTCCTCGCAATGACACGAAGAGACACTCTGATTTGTCATTGCGAGACCAGTGCGCACACTGGTCGTGGCAATCTCCGGTTGTTGGTTTGTATGCACTTGGTAGTTCCTGCACACGGCTTAGGACATGTCCCCGCCCTACAGGGAGTTCCATGACAATGAGAGCGACCTAAGGGCAAAACAAAAAGAGTGCAGCCGTCTCCGGATACACTCCAACACAGAGATCCCGCTTGCACGGAATCAGCCTCTGTCCTTTTGCCTGAGAGATTCGGCTTGCGCCTTGCACCTTCGGCACTCAAAAATGAGCTTCTCCAGAGAGTCCCTCCACGGCTCGGTCTGTTTTCCTGAGAGCATTACTCCTTCGGAGGGTCACAAAGACCGCTTTCCCGAGCTGTTTCGACGGGTTTATTTCTTTGTAAACCTATTATATCGTATTCGTCAAAAAATGCAACCGTCACTTTTGTAGAAGAAGCGCGCCCGACGAGTCTTGTTTTTGTGCAACATTCACAGCATCCGCGCGTTTTTTTCGAAAAAAAACAAAATTCTCAAAAATTCGCAGCGCAAAGTCATAGCTTTTTTCGGCGGTATATGATATAGTGGAACTGTATGAATATGAATTGAGGTGATGCACCTATGGCTCGTTCCTTTTTCGGCGGCGTTCATCCGAAGGGCTTCAAGGAGCTGTCCTGTGAGGCGCCCATCGTGCCTCTGCGTCCGAAGCTCGTCAGCATCGCGATGTCGCAGCATATCGGCAAACCCTGCACTCCCCTTGTGAAGGTCGGCGACCGTGTGACCCTTGGGCAGAAGATCGGCGACGGACAGGGGCTTTGCGTCCCGGTTCACGCCTCTGTCTCGGGCACGGTCGTGGCGGTCGAAATGCGCCCCACCCCCGTAGGCACGAACGGCATGTGCGTCGTGATCGAAAGCGACGGACGCGACACGCTCTGTCCCACGGTGAAAAAGCGGGAGAGCATCGCGGAGCTGTCGCCCGAAGAACTGACCGCCATCATCCGCGAGGCGGGCATCACAGGCATGGGCGGCGCGGGCTTCCCAACGAATGTCAAGATCTCCTCCGGCATGGGCAAGGTCGATACCGTGATCGTCAACGGCGCGGAATGCGAGCCGTATATCACCTCGGATGACCGCCTCATGCGCGAAACGCCGGAGCGCGTGGCGGGCGGTCTGCGTGTGATCCAAAAGATTCTGAATCCCGCGCGCACCGCCGTGGGCATCGAAGCCAATAAGCCGCAGGCGCTTGCCGCCATGAAGCAAGTCTTAAACGACGATGTGGAGCTGCTCGCTCTGCGGGTGCGCTACCCCCAGGGAGCGGAAAAGCAGCTGATCCAATCGGTCACGGGGCGCTGCGTCCCCCCCGGCGGACTGCCCGCTGCGGTGGGCTGCGCGGTGTTCAACGCGGCGACCTGCGCGGCAATCTATGACGCGGTCTATGAGGGCATGCCTCTCGTCCGCCGCGCCGTGACGGTGACGGGCAGGGCAATCGCCAGACCGTCCAACTTCCTCGCCCCCATCGGCACGCTCTATTCCGATCTGGTCGAGGCGGCAGGCGGCTTCTGCTGCCAGCCCTATAAAATTCTCTGCGGCGGGCCGATGATGGGCATCGCCCAGCACACCCTCGCCTGCGGCACGATCAAGGGCAACAACGCCCTGACCTGCTTCTCCGAACAGGACAATCACGCCGTCGCCCAGCCCCACTGCATCCGCTGCGGCAAGTGCGTGGATGTCTGCCCGATGCACCTGATGCCCATTTTCCTGCACCGCGCGCAAAAGAACGGCGATTTGGAAAAGCTTGAAAAGGGCAATGTCATGGACTGCATCGAGTGCGGCAGTTGCGCCTACGGCTGCCCGGCAGGGATCCCCTTGGTGCAGAGCTTCCGCACGGCGAAAAAGATGCTCCGGGACGCAAAGGCAAAGGAGGCGGCAAAATGAAATACGAACCCGTCAACCTGACGATCTCCTCCTCCCCCCACGCGCACAGTAAGAACTCCACCGCCGTCATTATGCGCGATGTCTGCATTGCGCTGCTGCCCGCGCTGATCGCCGCGATTTACTTCTTCGGCTGGCGCGCCTTGACGCTGACCCTCGTCTCCGTCGCAGGCTGCGTGTTCTTCGAATGGGGCTATCGCCGGGTGATGAAGAAGGACAACACTGTCTCGGACTGGTCGGCGGTGGTCACGGGCATGCTGATCGCCTTTGTCTGCCCCGTGACTCTGCCCTTTTGGACGATCCTGATCGCGGATTTCTTTGCCATTGTACTGGTGAAACAGCTCTTCGGCGGCATCGGTCTAAATATCGTCAACCCCGCCCTCGCCGCCCGTGCTTTCCTCTTTAGCTGGCCCTCCTTAATGTCGGGTAACTGGGTCAAGGCGGGTACCAACATCGATGCGTTCTCCAACCCGACCCGCGCCGCTCTCGACGGCTTGACCTCCGCCACGCCGATGGAGGCACTGCACGCGGGTACGCTCCCGGCGGAGAGCCTGCTTGACCTCTTCTTCGGCAAGCTCGGCGGCTCTCTGGGCGAAATTTCAGCGCTTGCTCTGTTACTCGGCGGCATTTACCTTGTCGCGCGGAAGGTCATCACCCTGCGCATCCCGCTTGCCTATCTCGGCACGGTGGCGGTGCTTGCCGTCCTCTTCCCGCTGGGCGGCTGCGACCGCCTCGACTGGATGCTCTGCCAGCTTCTCTCCGGCGGTCTGATGCTCGGCGCGATCTTTATGGCAACGGACTACACCACCTCCCCCGTCACCCACGGCGGTCAGATCGCCTTCGGCGTCGGCTGCGGTGTGCTGACGATTTTGTTCCGCTACTTCGGCTCCTATGTCGAGGGCGTGAGCTACGCAATTCTCATTATGAACTGCTGCGTCGGCTTCTTTGATAAGCTCGGCGTGCCCAAGCGCTTCGGCGCGGTGAAGGAGAAAAAGAAGAAGGGCGGTGAGGCGGCATGAAAAACGCAAAGTACATCCTCCGCCTGACCCTGACGCTTCTGCTCATTACCGCCGTCGTCGCGGGGCTGTTAGGCTTGGTCAACTACTTAACGGAAGACAAGATTGCCGCCCTGCAAAACGAAAAAGCCGAAGCCGCCATGCGCGAGGTGCTCGAAGCGGGCAGCTATGAACCGCTCGAAACCGACTTAGAGGGCGTGACCGCGCTCTACCGGGCGGGAGATCAGGGCTATGTCGTGCGCTTGAGCGTCAACGGCTTCGGCGGCGCGATCGACATGATGGTCGGCGTCGATCCAAGCTGCACCGTCACGGGCGTCAGCATCATCTCCCATTCCGAAACCGCGTCCCTCGGCGCAAACTGCACCAGAGAGGATTTTCGCGCCCAGTTCGTCGGCGCGACCGGTGAGCTTGCCGTGACCAAGGACGGCGGCACGATCGACGCCCTGACCGGCGCGACGGTGACCTCCCGCGCGGTGACCAAGGGCGTCAGTCTCGCCCTCGAATGTGTAAAGGAGGTGCTCGGATGAACTTCAAGAAACAGCTCAAGGAGGGGCTTCTGACCAATAACCCCGTCTTAAGTCAGCTTCTCGGCATGTGCTCGACGATGGCGATCACGACCACCCTCTTTAACGGCATCGGCATGGGCTTGTCCGTCACCATCATCCTCATCTGCTCGAATGTGGTCATCTCGCTGCTGCGCAGGGTCATCCCCGACAAGATCCGCATCGCGGCATATATCGTCATCATCGCGGGCTTTGTCACGATGGTCGATCTGCTCCTAAAAGCCTTCCTCCCCGCCCTGTCGGAGAGTCTGGGCGTGTTTATCCCGCTGATCGTCGTCAACTGCATCATCCTGGGCAGAGCGGAGTCCTACGCGTCGAAAAACGGCGTCCTCGCCTCGGCGGTGGACGGACTCACGCAGGGCATCGGCTACACCGCAGCCCTTGTGCTCATGTGCATCATCCGCGAGCTGCTGGGCAGCGGCACCTTCGGCAAGGGCGTATTCGGAGCGGACGGCATCCGCATTCTCCCCGCCCAGTATCCCGCGCTGATGATCATCCTGCCCGTCGGCGGCTTCCTCACCCTCGGCTGTCTGATCGCCTTGACGCAGTGGGTCAATCGGAAGCTTGCGGCGCGTGAAGCGGCAAAGGAGGCGGCAAAATGAGTGTTTTCATCACCCTGTTTACCATCTCGCTCAACGCGATCTTAGCCGAAAACTTCATCCTCGTCAAATTCCTCGGCATCTGCCCGTTCATGGGCGTTTCGAAGAAGCTCGATACCTCCCTCGGCATGGGGCTTGCCGTCATCTTCGTCATGGCGCTTGCCTCCGCCGCAACATGGGCGGTCAACGAATTTCTGCTCGTCCCGCTCGAGCTTGCCTATATGCAGACGGTCGTGTTCATCCTCGTCATTGCCGCCCTTGTGCAGTTTGTCGAGATGTTCCTGCAAAAGGTCATGCCCGCGCTGTATCAGGCGCTGGGCATCTACCTGCCCCTCATCACCACCAACTGCGCCGTGTTAGGCGTGGCGCTGCTGAACATCCAGAACGGCTACACCTTCCTGGAGTCCGTCGTCTACGGCATCACGGGCGGCGTAGGCTTCACTCTGGCGATCGTCCTGTTCGCCTCCATCCGCGAGCGCTTGGAGGACTGCGACTGCCCGAAGGCGTTCAAGGGCTTCCCGCTGGCGCTGATCGCGGCGGGTCTGCTCGCCCTGTCCTTCATGGGCTTCTCTGGCTTTAAGGTCTTTTAAGGAGGTACGGCTATGGAAAAAATACTCTATGCCATCGCCGTGCTCGGCGTGCTGGGCGCGGTCTTCGGCGGCATCTTAGCCGTCGCGTCCAAGGTCTTTGCCGTTAAGGTAGACGAGCGCCTGCCCAAGCTGACCGGCGCGCTGCCCGGTGCGAACTGCGGCGGCTGCGGCTTTGCCGGCTGTCAGGCGTACGCGCAGGCGGTCATCGACGGCAAAGCCGAGATCGGACTCTGCGCCGCGGGCGGCGCAGAGGCTGCGAAAAAAATGTCTGAGATCATGGGCGTCGAGAGTGTCGAGGTCGAGAAGAAGGTCGCCATGGTCAAATGCCGTGGACAGAACCACCTTGCCAAGGGACACTATGACGGCATTTCCGATTGCCGCGCCGCCATGTTCGTCACGGGCGACGGCCCCTCCGCCTGCCCGAACGGCTGCCTCGGCTTCGGCACCTGTGAATCCGTGTGTAAATTTGACGCCATCCATGTCGTCGGCGGCGTCGCCCGCGTGGACGCGGACAAATGCACGGGCTGTATGCAGTGCGTCGAGGTCTGCCCCCGGAAGGTCATCATCCCCGTCACTTACCATACCGATATCGTCATTGCCTGCTCCAACCGGGAGCGCGGCGCTTATACCCGCAAGATCTGTGACATCGGTTGCGTCGGCTGCCATTTGTGCGAAAAACAGTGCGATTACGACGCCATCCATGTGATCCATAACCTCGCGACCATCGACTACAGCAAATGCGTCTCCTGCGGACGCTGCGCGGCGGTCTGCCCGAGACACCTCATCTCCGACTCGAACCTCCGCACCGACATGGA
>CAMAEX010000126.1:0-5746 GCA_945832065.1 uncultured Clostridia bacterium
ACAGAGATTTTTAGGAGAGAAGCATGAACTCATTCCCTTTTCTGGAAATGTTTTTTGAATATCAACCAAACGAGCCGCTGCGTGCAGCACTTCTGCAAGCAGCGGTCAGTCATGCGGAGATCGACCAAGAGAGCAAGACGATCTCCCTGACCGTTTCTTTGCCCGCCTACCTTCCGGCGAAGGACCTGCAGGAGGCGGAGCAGGCACTGTGTGGACTTTACGGACTCAACCGCGTGACGATCAAGCCGCGCTATCCCGACTCTGAGCTGCAAAAGCTTGACGGCGCGGAGCTTTCCCGCGTGCTGATCGCAAGGTATTCTCCCGCAGTCGCCAGCCTTGCAGGCTGCACATGGGAGCTTGCCGAAGGGGAGAGCACGCTGTTTCTGCGCGCCAATGGGAAGGACGCGCTAAAACCGCACCTGCCTGCCGCGGAGCAATATATTTTCGAACGCTTCGGCGTGCGGACGCAAATCAGGATTGTCGCGGGCAATGAGCTGGAGGGGGAAGCCCTCTTTGCCGAGACGGAGCGTCTGCGGCGGGAGGCGGCGCGCGACCTACCTGCCGTTCCTGCTGCGATCTCCGGCGGGAAAAAGACGGAGCAGCCGCCCTCGATGATCTACGGCAAGCCCTTCAAGGGCGCGGCAGTGTCAATGCGGGAGATCACGCTGGAGCAGCAGGGCGAACGCGTCATTATCGAGGGAAAAATTTTTGCCGTGGAGCACCGCGAGATCAACAAGCGCGCCGCGACGGTCATCGGCTTTGACATGACGGACTATACAAGCTCCGTCCGCATCAGTGACTTTATGAAGGGCGACACGGCAAAGCCCATTACGGACGCGATTCAAAAGCCCGGGATGTGGGTGCGTGTACAGGGCAAGGTGGACTATGACAACTATGCCAAGGAGCTGGTCATCCGTCCCTATGCCATTGCCCGCATGGACGCGCCCAAGCGGGAGGATACCGCAGCGGAAAAACGGGTCGAGCTGCATCTGCACACGACCATGTCCATGATGGACGCACTGACCAAGACCGGCGAAGCTGTCGCCACCGCTGCCCGCTGGGGCCACAAGGCGATCGCGATCACCGATCACGGTGTTGCATCCTCCTTCCCCGACGCACTCAAGGCGAGCAAGAACAAGGTCGCCGGAACGGATCAGAATATCAAGATCCTCTACGGCTGCGAGGGATATTATGTAAACGATGTAGACGACCGCATCGCGGTGCACGGCGAGAAGAACATGCCGCTGGATGGGGAATTCGTCGCCTTCGACCTCGAGACGACGGGGCTTTCCGCAGAGAAGGAGGTCATTACGGAGATCGGCGCGGTCATTTTGCGCGACGGCGAGGTGGTCGATACCTTCCAGACCTTCGTCGATCCGAAGCGCCCGCTGGAGCCGAAGATCGTCGAGCTGACGGGCATTACCGACGCGATGCTGCGGGGTGCGCCCGACATTGCAGAGGCGCTGCCGGACTTCCTGCACTTCTGCGGCGACCGTCCGCTCGTGGCACATAACGCGGATTTCGACGTCGGCTTTTTGACGGCGGCGTGTGAGCGGCTGAACATCCCCTTTGAGCCGACCTATATTGACACGCTGGTGCTGTCGCAAAACCTGATGCCGCACCTGTCCAAGCACAAGCTGAATATCGTGGCGGATGCGCTGAGTCTGCCGGACTTTAACCATCACCGCGCCTCGGATGACGCGCTGACCTGCGGCTACCTCTATCTGCGCTTTGCCAAGATGCTGCAGGAGCGCGGGCTAAGCGACATTCAGAGCATCAACGCGGACATGGTCAGTTTGCGCGCGGGCGGTAAGATCACCGACCGCCGCGCCAAGCATATCATCGTGTTTGCCAAGAATCAGATGGGACTGCGGAATCTCTATCATCTGATCTCCGACGCCCACCTGAAATATTTCAAGCGCAATCCGCGTATGCCGAAGTCCCGGCTCATGGAGCTGCGGGAGGGTCTGATCATCGGCTCCGCCTGCGAGGCGGGAGAACTGTTTCAGGCGGTTCTCGCGCATAAAAGCCACGCGGAGCTGAAACGCATTGCCTCGTTCTATGACTTTTTGGAGATTCAGCCCTTAAGCAATAACCGCTTCCTGCTGGCAGAGGGTCTCGCCGAGAGCGAGGAGCAGCTGCGGGACTTCAACCGCACGATCGTGCAGCTCGGCGAGGCGCTGGGCAAGCCGGTCTGCGCGACGGGGGATGTGCATTTTCTCAATCCGGAGGATGAGATCTACCGCCGCATTCTGCTGGCGACCAAGGGCTTTCCCGACTGCGACCGTGAAAATCCGCTCTATTTCCGCACGACGGACGAGATGCTGGAGGAATTCTCCTATCTCGGCGCGGAAAAGGCGTTTGAGGTCGTCGTGACGAATCCGAACCGTATCGCGGATATGTGCGATACCATTCGACCCGTGCCGCACAACCTCTTTGCGCCGAAGATCGAAAACTCCGTGGAGGATCTGAAATCGCTGGTGTACGGGAAAATGCACCGCCTGTATGGGGAGAATCCGCCGGAGATCGTGACAAAGCGCGTGGAGACGGAGCTGCACGATATCATCACCTGTCATTACGACGTTATTTATATGTCGGCGCAGAAGCTGGTGCAGAATTCTTTGGAGCACGGCTATCTCGTCGGCTCCCGTGGTTCGGTCGGCTCATCGCTGGTTGCTTATATGTCGGGCATCACCGAGGTCAACTCCCTGCCCGCGCATTACCGCTGCCCGAATTGCAAATACTGCTCCTTCGAGGTGCCCGAGGGCATTAACTGCGGCGCCGACCTGCCCGACGCGGTGTGCCCCGAATGCGGAGAGAAGCTTGATAAGGACGGTTTCAACATCCCCTTCGAAACCTTCCTTGGCTTCGGCGGCAATAAAGTCCCGGATATTGACCTGAACTTTTCGGGTGAATATCAGTCCAAGGCGCATGCCTACTGCGTGGAGATGTTCGGCGCGAGCCATGTCTTCCGTGCGGGCACCATCGGCACGGTGGCGGACAAGACCGCCTTTGGCTATGTGAAAAAATACCTCGCGGAGCGGAATAGAACCGTCAGCCGTGCGGAGGAGAACCGCTTGGCAATGGGCTGCGTGGATGTGCGCCGCACGACGGGGCAGCACCCGGGCGGTCTGGTCGTTATCCCCCAGGAGAATGAGATTTGGGATTTCTGCCCCGTGCAGCATCCCGCCGACGATATCCACACGGACATCATCACGACCCATTTTGAATATCACTCCATGGAGGAAAACCTTCTTAAACTGGATATGCTCGGGCACGATGACCCGACGATGATCCGCATGATGGAGGACTTAACGCATGTCAATGCGCAGAAGATCCCGCTGGATGATAAGGACACCATGTCGATCTTCGTCTCAAGCAAAGTGCTCGGCTATGAAAACGACCCGATCTTAGGTCCCACGGGGGCGGTCGCGATCCCGGAATTCGGTACAACCTTCGTGCGCGGAATGCTCGTGGACACCAAGCCCGACCAGTTTGATACCCTCATCCGTCTTTCCGGCTTTTCCCACGGCACGGATGTGTGGCTCGGCAATGCCAAGGATCTGATCCTCAGCGGCACGGCGACGGTCGGACAGGCCATCGGCTGCCGCGACGATATCATGCTCTATCTGATCAAATGCGGCATGCCGGAACAGCGAGCGTTCAAGATCATGGAGGCGGTGCGTAAGGGCAGAGGACTGCCGGAGGGCGCGGAGCAGGAGATGATCGACCACGGCGTGCCGGATTGGTATATCGGCTCTTGTAAAAAGATCCAGTATCTCTTCCCGAAGGCGCACGCTGCCGCCTATGTTATGATGGCGTTCCGCATTGCGTGGTTCAAGGTGCATCATCCGCTGGCGTTCTATGCGGCGTATTTCTACCGCCGCAGTCAGAAGGACGGCTTTGATGCGGTGATGATGACCCATGGCATGGAGACGGTCAAGGCGCATATCAAGGCGATCTCCAACAACCCCGACCGTACGGCGAAGGACGACGACCTGTTGACGACGCTCGAGGTCTGCTACGAATTCTATCTGCGCGGCTTCGCATTTGCGGATATTGATCTGTACGAGTCCCACGCGATCCGCTTTGTCATCAAGGATGGAAAACTTTTGCCGCCCTTTGTTGCGGTGTCGGGGCTCGGCGAGAGCGCGGCGTGGGATATTTGTAACGGACGAGAGGGAAAGCAATTCGTTTCTATCGAGGAATTCTCCGCTGCCTGCCCGAAGGTATCCAAGACGCACATTGAAAAGCTCAAGGAAGCGGGCGCGTTCGGCAACCTGCCGGACACCAGCCAGATCACACTTTTCTGAGGTTTTCCACAAAAAAGAACCCGCGTTTTCGTGCAGAATTACAAAGAATCAGGTAAGATACGAAAAGCGATTGCTGTTTTTTCGGATTTACGCTATACTATAAGTTACCAAATCATAATTTAAGGAGTGTGTTCTCATGCAACAGCTTGAAAAACAGTTCCATATCCATTGCGTCGAGGGCGATGTCGGTCGTTACTGCATCCTGCCCGGCGACCCCGGGCGCTGCGAGTCGATCGCGAAGCTCTTTGACAACCCCGTGCATATCAGCCAAAACCGCGAGTACAATATCTATACCGGCACACTGCTGGGCGAAAAGGTCAGCGTCTGCTCCACTGGCATCGGCGGTCCCTCTGCCTCCATCGCCATGGAGGAGCTGCACAATATCGGCGCGGATACCTTTATCCGTGTCGGCACCTGCGGCGGCATCAACTTGGATGTCCAGTCCGGCGATATCGTCGTCGCTACAGGCGCGATCCGCTTTGAGCATACCTCAATGGAATATGCGCCCATCGAGTATCCCGCCGTGGCGAACCTCGATGTGACGATCGCTCTGCGTCAGGCAGCGCAGGCGATGGGCAAGACCACCCATGTGGGCGTTGTGCAGTGCAAGGACGCCTTCTACGGTCAGCACAGTCCCGCGAAGATGCCCGTTTCCTATGAGCTGCTGCAAAAGTGGGAGGCGTGGAAGCGTCTCGGCGTTTTGGCAAGCGAGATGGAGTCCGCCGCGCTGTTTGTGGTTGCGGATGCCCTCGGCTGCCGCTGCGGTTCGTGCTTCCATGTTATATGGAATCAGGAGCGCGAGGCTGCGGGTCTGGATCAGAAGATGAGCGAGGACACCTCCGCTGCCGTACGCGTTGGCGTTGAGGCACTCAAGCTCCTGATCGCGCAGGATAAGGCTGCAAAATAAATCGGAACGCGGAACTTTTTTCGGCGCGGCTCGTCGAAAAAAGGTGAAAGGAAGTGAGGACAGCTATGAGACGCTATTGGTGGACGGTTTGGATCAAGGTTGCCGTTCTGGCGGTCGTATTGCTGCTTGCTTATAATTTTGTCAGTGGTATCATCAAGGATACCGTCGGGCCGTATCTGCTGGAGGAACCTCGGCAGGAACAGACCGACGAAGAAGAGGACATGGTGCAGAAGCTCGTCGGTAAGGTCGAAAACACCTTCGACGTGCAGATCGACTATGAGAACTTTATCTTTGATTTCGCGAACGAGTATGCGCAGAAGATGATGGAACAGTCTGACGAGGAGCATCATGTGATCTCCGAGCCGCTGTCATAGCAAAGACCCTGCCGGAATCCCTCCGGCAGGGCTTTTGCTTGTCGGCATTCATTGCTGTAGGGCGGGGACATGTCCCCGCCGCGTGCAGGAATCACTGATACCAATCACCAATTAAAATGTGCAACGCGCATTTTAATTGCGATACCGTGATT
>CAMAEX010000127.1:0-5716 GCA_945832065.1 uncultured Clostridia bacterium
GTCTGCCGCTTACGCAGTCTTAGGGGATATATCCATGCCCTATGTGCGCTTCACGCAGCACAGTCAGACATACCGCAGCGAAACATTGCCGAAGCTGTTGTCGACCTCGAGGAACAGCACGCCCTGCGTCTGTGCGGCAGGCATACCCTTGAGCTCGATGTTCGCCGCAATGCCGCCGTCCTTGTTGACCTCCATGCGGTACTTTTCCGGCACGAGGAGGATCAGTTCGCCGAAGCTGTTGTCCACAGCAATGCGGCAATTCGGCGCGAGCGATTCGCAGCCGGAGAGATCAACGGTAAAGTCGCCGAAGCTGCTGTCAATGCTGCCGCCCTTGAGCATCGGCGTAACCACGGCGGCGCGGTATTCGCCAAAGCTCATTTCGCAGTGCAGATAGCCGTCGTCGCAGCTATACTCGTGATGCAGCTTTTTGTTATTGTGTACGGTGGTCTTGCTCTTGCCGTGGCGACGGCGCTTACCGAAAACGATGTCAATGAGCAGGCTGACACCCCACAGCAGCAGCACGATCGGGAACACAACGCCCCAGCCAAGCTCCACCTTGATCACGCCGTAAGCCGAGAGCAGGAAATACAGACCCGCAAGTGACATCACCAGCCCGAACAGAGAGAAGTGGTGGCTCTGGCTCGTTGCGCCGATGAAGACAAGCGCACTCGTCCAGACGACCGTCCACCACGAGACATCGAAGCCGCACAGGTGGTTCATCAGCATCAGGCCGCCGACGACAAGGATGTACAGGGCGAAGAAAACGCTGCCGAGCTTCACGCTCATCCCGCCGTTCTCCCACTCCCAGGAGACGGACGGACCGCGCTTTTCCCTTTCCAAATTCTCCACGACCTCCGCCTCGTGAACTCTCTCCCCCGCAGACGGATTCTTTCCGAGCAGCTCGTCGACGGAAATGCCGAAGATCGCCGCAAGCTCCGGCAGTACGGAGATGTCCGGGCAGGAGAGATTGTTTTCCCATTTGCTGACCGCCTGCGCGCTCACGCCCATGCGCTCAGCAAGCTGTTCCTGCGTCATGCCGAGGCGTTTGCGGTGGAATTTGATGCGGTCGCCGATTGTTTTGTTGTTCATAGTCGTTGCCTCCTTTATGTGCCTTCATCATGCCACAACACGGCGAAAAAAGCAATCATCTGAAGGTTAAAGCGCAAAAAAATCCAATTCAACCGCCGGTTGAGAAAAATCAACCGCAAAAACCACCGTCTTTGGCAGCTTTCTCCCGGCAAACTACCACAAGCACTCCCGTCAAAACGCCGTAGGGGCGGCTATCAGCCGCCCGCGTGCAGGCACTTCTTATCGCATTCAATACGCCAACTCGCTGCCGCCGATGAACTCGCGCAGGAGCGAATCGCTCGGCACCAGTGCGCTGTCCACATCCGGCAGCTCGCGCAAAACCTCCACCAAATCGAACAGATCGGGATACTGCGGCACAAGCGCTTCTAAGTCATGCAGCAGATAGGGGCGATACACCGCCAGCTCGGAGGAATAGAACGAATCCACGCTGCAATGGGCGCGCGGCTTAAAGGGCATGATATACTTCTGCTCCCCCTCATCCACACGTGCGCGCATTCCGATCGTCTCCGTCAGCGCGCGTCCTCTGCCCGTGCGGTCGCGCAAAAGCCGCCTGGCAAGGCGGATCTTCGAAGGATGCAGAACAGACCCATCGTGCATCGTGATACGGGTGCGGACGGAGACATACAGCCGCGTTGTCTGCTCCGCGTAGCCCGTAACCTCGGGATTGAGCGCATGGATGCCCTCCATGATGACCAGCTCACCCTTGCGGCGGCGCAGAGTCTTGCCCTCAAAAACGCGCTTGCTCGTCTTGAAATCATAGCGCGGAAGCTCCACCTCCTCGCCCGCGAGGAGCTGCCCGAGCTGCTGCTGGAAAAAGGGAATATCCACCCGCGTCGGCTTTTCCAAATCGAGCTTATTCTCCTTCAAAAGCGCAAGCTCCTCCTGCGTCAAGGGTGAAAAATAGTCGTCCATTTGCAGGGTATGGGTCTCCATGCCGATACGGTCCAGCTCCCGCTCGATCAAAAGCGCGGTCGTGGTCTTGCCCGAGCCGGAGGGACCTGCCAATAAAATCACGGGTCGCTTATCCGCATTCGCCGCGACAAGCGCCGCCGCCTCATGGATCTGATCAAAATATCGCCTGCGGTCATGCTCGATCACCGCGGCAGGGTCAGCCGTCAAAAGCGCGGATAATTGGTCTGTTGTCATTTCATACCTCTCCTTTGGCATATGTGTATTTATATATTATAGCAAATTGCCGGTGATTTTGGTATCCTTTTTTCAAAATTTTGTGCAAAACAGCAAAATGATGCAAAAAGCAGCGTAATTCAACAAATATTTTTCCCCATATTGTCTACTTTGCCTATTTTTTCCCATTTGTGTTCTTCCGGCGTGCACGCCGTCGGGGAAAGGGATATAATAAAGGTAGCAGCGACCCTATTTTATTTTTAAGTAGGATATCATGAAACGCTTTTTGAAACGCGGTCTCGCACTCGTCTGTATGCTCGCCCTGTTGGTCGGCATCGCGCCCCTCGCAATCACCGCTTCTGCTGCGGAGGTCGGGGAGTTCACTGTCCTGTCCACCACGGATATGCACGGACGCTGCTGGGACGCCAATGTGCTGAATGATACCGAGACAAAAAACAGTATGCTCAATGTCGCAACTGCGGTCAAGGGCATCCGCGCCGAGAAGGAGAATGTCATCCTGCTCGACAACGGCGACACCTATCAGGGTACGCCCGTCTCCAGCTACCAGCTCTCGCTGCAAAAGCAGGGTCTGACCGACCTGCCCAACCCGATGGCGCTCAGTATGAAGGTGATCGGCTATGACGCCGCCACCGTCGGCAACCACGAGTTCAACTACGCATGGGATCTCATGAACGATGTCCGCGCCTATCTGGCAGACGGCACGCAGGGCAATGTCGTAACGAGCCTGTGCGCCAACCTCTACTATGACGGCACCGACGGTGTCCACACCAAGGGCGAAAATGTCTTTGCGCCGTATATGTTCAAGACCTTCACCGTCGGCGGTAAGGACTACAAGATCGCCATCATCGGCTTTGAAAACACCGACTGCCCGCGTTGGGATGTGCCCGACAACTATCCCGGCATCGTCTTCACCCATCCCGACAACACCACCGGCTCGATGGCATGGGAAGCGGAGAAGTACATCGCCAAGGTCAAGGCGGAGGGCGCTGACTTCATCATCGTCGCCTACCACTCCGGTCTCGGCGACGGCGCAGCCCCCGAGGACATCGAATTCGGCAAGAACTCCGAAAATCAGGTTCTCTCGATGATCCAGAACACCGAGGGCATCGGCATGGTCGTCGCAGGACACGACCACTCCAGCGACTACTCCGGCACCAAGTATAAAGACAAGGCAGGCAACGAGGTCATCGTCGTCAACGGCGGCGGCAACAACCTGACCTCCACCACCTTTGCCATCAACGACGACGGCACGATCACGCTCAAGGCACACGAGGATCTTGCGCTGAAGAAATACGCCGCAGATGCCACGCTGAAGGAAAAGATCCAGCCCTATGTCAGCCTTGCCTCCGACTATGTCAATCGGGTCTTCGGCACGATTAAGGAGGGCGACTGGTCCACCAGCACCAACTTCTACCTTGAGCAGACCGATACCATCGACCTCATCAACCGCGCGCAGATTTCCCGCGGCTCCGTGTACATGGCTGCAAAGTACGATACCGAGGAGAAGGTCGCGGCGCTTTACGAAAAGACCGGTCTTGATCACCTGACGGTCGACTGCTCCTCCACCTCCGTGGTTGTCAGCGGCAACTACACCGTACAGCCCGGCGAGATGTCCATGAAGGATATCTACCGTCTCTACAAATATGACAATACCCTTTATCTGATTCCGATGACCGGCGCACAGATCAAGGAGGCGCTTGAATTCAACGCGGCAACGCACTTCACCGTCAATACCTCGAGCGGCACGCCCGTCTTCTCCACTATGGGCGAAAACTTCACCAACCCCGTCTTCTACGGCTTGGACTTTGAATATGATATGTCCAAGGAAGCCTACAGCCGCATCACCAACCTGAAATTTGCCGACGGCAGAGAGGTTGATCCTGCCAAGACCTACATCATGGCAGTCAACAACTATCACCTCGGCAACACCAGCGGCCCGTTTGCGGACTACACCACCACGGATGCCGTTTGGTCGCAGACCGATGACCTCGGCGGCGGCGTGGTGCAGGATCTGATCGCGGAATTCGTCGAGGACGAGACTGCGAAGAATGGCGGTGTCTCCCCCGCACCGTCGCACTGGAAGCTTGTCTACACCGGCGAGATCACAGTCGGCGAAGCAACCGGCAAGTACATCGGCGATCTTGTCGCCGACCCGAACAAGCTGGCAGACGGCGACACCGTCATGATCCACTATCCCGCAGGCAACTCGCTTGTTTCCAATGTTGCTTCCGGCACGAGGCTTGCGCCCTCCACCGATCTCACAACCGGCAAGAATCAGATCGGCACGGACAATGAAACAGTTCTCTTCACCGTAAAGAAGGACGGCGAATCCTTCCTCTTTGTTGATGCCGACGGTAAGTACATGACCTCCGGCGCAACGGGCAACGCTCTGTCCATGACGGATGAAAAGAGTGAATACAGTCTCTGGTCCTTTGAAGCCACTGAGGGCGGCTTCTATATCCGCAATGTCAACGCCGCATACAACGGCAACAAGAATCAGGCGCTGGAATTCTACAGCGGCTTTACCACCTATGGTCTGAAGGAAGGCAACACTGCCTACATTTTCAACCTCTATCAGCTCCCCACCGTCTCCTGCGAGCACAAGAACACCGAAGTGCGCGGCAAGGTCGACGCCACCTGCACCAAGGACGGCTACACGGGCGACACCTACTGCATGGACTGCGGCGAGAAGCTTGCGGAAGGTAAGACCATCCCCGCCCTCGGCCATGACTGGAGCGCATGGGACACTATCTATCAGCCCACCTGCACTGCCGAAGGTTTGAAGACCCGTACCTGCGCCCGCTGCAGCGAGACCGAAATGGCAGCGATCGCCAAGGCAGAGACCTGTCTGGCGGCAGAGTATAATGACATCAATCTGAAGGATTGGTATCACGAGGAAGTAGAGTTTGCCCTTGCCAACGGTCTGATGAACGGCGTGGGCAACGATAACTTCGACCCGAACGGGAATTTGACCCGTGCGATGCTCGTCACCGTCCTGTACCGCTACGAGGGCGCTCCGAGCGTCGAAGGTATGGAGAATCCGTTTAAGGATGTTCCCGCAAACGAGTGGTACACCGACGCCGTCATTTGGGCGGCAGCCAACAATATTGTCAACGGCACCGGCGACGGCGAGTTCTCCCCCGAGGACGATATCACCCGCGAGCAGGTCGCGACCATCTTCCACCGCTATAATCGGGTGCCCGAGGGCAAGGGCGATCTGTCCGCTTTCCCCGACGCTGACACAGTCAGTGCCTACGCAGTCGACGCGATGAAGTGGGCAGTCGGCGAGGGCATCATCAACGGCTCCGACGGCAAGCTTGACCCGCTCGGCAACGCCACCCGCGCCCAGATCGCCGCGATCTTCTACCGCTACATCACAAAATAATCCAAACATTCAAAGGGCTGCAGGCATCCGCCTGCAGCCCTGCAGACTGTCAAAAAAACTACAGTTTTGTCATTGCGAGACCCCGAAGGGGTCGTG
>CAMAEX010000128.1:0-5697 GCA_945832065.1 uncultured Clostridia bacterium
AATCATCTGCGTCAATAGAATCAGCAATAAAAAAACGGACAAAAACCAACGATTTTTCATATGTACCCCCAAAAGCGCACGGATAAGGATTGCCGCAGCGCACAGTTTTGTGTTATAATAAAAGATATCAACCGAGTTCTTGCATCGCGGCTGATTCGGCACAGCTTGCCGTGGTCATTTTTATTATAGCAAAAAACATGATTATGTCAACGGAATTACAGAGGAAATACACGATGAAATTGAGGAACACAAACCTGATTTTGATTGCGTTGGCTGCGGCGTTTTTACTCTTTGCCGCCGGTTTCTGCGTAGGGAGGCTGCAAACGGACGGGAACACAAGGGTGATCACCATGCGGCAGCCTGCAGCCGTGTCTGAGAGCGCTACCCAGGCGATGAGCAGCACCGAGGAGACCGCAGCGATGCAGCAAGGCGCGAAGCTCGATTTGAATACGGCAACCGCCGAGGAGCTGATGACCCTGCCCGGCATCGGGGAGGTTCTTGCAGGACGCATTGTGGCGTATCGCGAGGCGCACGGCAGCTTTTCCTCCATTGACGAGCTTGCGCAGGTGGAAGGGATCGGCGAAAAGCGCATTGATGATATCCGAGACTATGTGACTTTGGGAGGAACGGAATGAAAATACTGGTAGTAGATGACGAGGAGCTGCTTGTCAAGGGTATTCGCTTCAATCTGCAAAACGACGGCTATCAGGTCGTCAGCGGCTCCAACGGGCGTGAGGCGATCGAGCTGGCGCATGATCCGGAGGTGCGGCTGATCGTGCTGGATGTCATGATGCCGGAGATCGACGGCTTGGAGGCATGCAGGCGCATCCGCGAGTTCTCCGATGTGCCGATCATTATGCTCACCGCCCGTACGGAGGATATGGACAAGCTGCTCGGCTTTGAGCACGGCGCGGACGATTATCTGACAAAGCCTTTTAACATTTTAGAGTTAAAAGCCCGTATCCGCGCGCTTCTGCGCCGCAGCGGCGGTTATGACCATCAGCGCAGCCGCATCACCATCGGCGCACTGACGGTGGACACGCAGGAGCGCAATGTGTATAAAAACGGCGTGCCCGTGGAGCTGACCGCCCGTGAATTCGACCTTCTGGAGCTTCTGATCCGCAATCCGAACCGCGTCTATTCCCGCGAAAACCTGTTGGATATGATCTGGGGCTATGAATACCGCAGCGACATCCGCACCGTAGATGTGCATATCCGACGCATTCGAGAAAAGCTGGAAACCGTTCCGGCGGAGCCGGAATATGTGATGACAAAGTGGGGAGTTGGGTACTATTTCAAAGCGTAAACGAAGATTGTCCCTGTTGCCGAGCAGCTCGCAGCTTCGCTTTGCAATGGCGTACATTTTGATCACCGCAGTTGTTTTGTTCTTTTTGAATATTTACACCTCCACGACCCTGCGCAATATGATTTTCAGCGCACAGCGGCAGACCATGGAGGACAGAACGCAGCTCATGACGACTGCTCTTTTGCAGCTGGATGAGCTGACCTCAACGAAGGTCGAAGCCGCGATTAATGCGTTGGAGGATCTTTCCACCACACGCACCGTCGTGACGGACGCAAGCGGCATGGCGGTATATGACTCGCTCGTTGCAGGCAATGCCGAAGGGAAGCTGCTGCTCTTCCCCGAAATCGTCACGGCGCTTTCCGGCAAGGACGTGTTTTACAGCAGCTACGCCGACGGCGCGATTGAAAGCCGCGCAGCAGTCCCGCTGGTCAAGAACGGGCAGATGCTCGGCACGGTCTATCTGATGCTCTACGACATCGATCAGGGCGCGCTGATCGACGCCTTGCAGACCAATGTCCTGCGGCTTTCCGTGGCGTTAGCGGTCGGCATGATTCTCTTTTCCATGCTCTTTTCGACTGCCTTTTCCCGCCGTATGCGCCGCATTCTGCATTCCGTCCGCATGATGCGCGACGGCGACTACAGCCACAAGCTCACGCTGCGCGGGCATGACGAGTTGGATCAGCTCGGCAGGGAGTTTAATGATCTCGCGGAGCGCTTGGAGGCCTCCGAGCAGCGCCGCCGTCAGTTTGTCTCGGACGCCTCCCACGAGCTGAAAACGCCGCTCGCGTCAATCAAGCTGCTGTCGGATTCTATTTTACAAAACGATATGGACCTTGCCACACAGCGCGAGTTCATCAGCGACATCGGCAGGGAAGCGGATCGTTTGGGCAGACTGTCGCAGAAGCTGCTGACACTGACCAAGCTGGACAGCGCCGTTTTAGAGGAACGGGAGATTCTTGATGCTGCCGCGACGGTGCAGAAGGTGACGCGAATGCTGCAGCCGCTTGCTACGCTGCGCAAGATCCGATTGGGCTGCACGCTCTCTGACGGCTGCACCGTTATGACGGTGGAGGACGACCTCTATCAGATCGTCTTTAATCTGGCGGAAAACGCCATAAAGTATAACCGCGAGGGCGGATGGGTCAAGGTCTCCCTATCGCGCAAGGAGGAGGAAGTCGTACTGTGTGTGGCGGACAACGGTGTCGGCATCCCGGAAGAGTCGATGGCGCACATCTTTGAGCGCTTCTACCGCGTGGATAAGGCGCGCTCCCGCGCCGCTGGCGGCGCGGGCTTGGGCCTGTCCATCGTACATGACATGGTCAAACGGAACTACGGTACAATCAGCGTTGCAGCGAGAGAGGGCGGCGGCACGGTATTCACCGTAGGCTTTCCGCTGTTTGAAACAGAGGAGGAAAACCTATGAAAAATCGCCTGTTTTGCCTTCTTCTTGCCGTTATGCTGCTGTTGTGCGCCTGCGGGGATGCTGATCTGCAGGAAGCTGATGCCGCGTTTCTCTTCTATTATCCCGCGCAAACGGTCTCCTACGGAGGGGAAGGCGCTTTCTGCTCGCAAAGCGCAGGCTTTGATGTCACCGCAGTCGAGACCGAGGAGCTGCTGACGCGATATTTTGCCTCCCTCCCGCCGGAAAACGGAGTAGCGCCTCTCCCTACCTCATGGACGCTAAGCTCTGTCGTCCTTCAGGACGCGACTGCGGAGATCGTCCTGCATGGGAAGCAGGTTGATGCACTCGAGCGTTCCCTCTGCGCAACCTGTATTGCCATGACGCTCTTACAGCTTGATACCGTACAGCGTGTCAGCATCACCATGCCGGGCGTAGATGCGCCGCTGGTTCTTTCGGAAAACGATATCTTCCTGCATGACACAGGCATGCTCCCGCAGGAGGAAATGCTCACGCTCTATTATCCCGACGCGCAGCGGCGCTATCTTGTGCGCGAGACGCTGAGCGTTGAGGCGATGGACAGCGCGGATAAACCCGCCTATATCATCTCGCAGCTTCTTGCAGGCAGAGAACGCGGACAGCTCACGTCCTGTATTCCCGAGGGGACGGAGCTGCTGGGGATCAGCGTGGAAAACGGCATATGCACCGTCGATCTCTCGTCGGAATTTCTGAATGACTTGGAGCAAAGCTATGCTGCGGAACGCATGGCGGTTTATTCGATTGTCAATTCCCTGACGGAGCTGCCTGAGATCACCACCGTAGACCTTTGGGTCGCAGGCGCACCGGTCGAGAAGCTGTACCGCATGGAATTGCTAAGCGGCATTTCCCGCGACGAAAGCCTGATCTCCGTCCCCGCGAGCAAGGATCTGCTGGATGTCACCCTTTACCCCACCTGCGGAGGCGACAGCCTTTTAGTCTCTGTACCGCTGCTTCTTCCGCTGGACGAAGAGCATACAACCGCCGAGCTGCTGCTCAACGCACTGTTTGCCTTTGAAGGCACAAACGGTCTGCAAAGCTGTATTCCCGCCGGTACGAAGCTGCTGTCTCTGCGCATTGAGAACGGCAACTGTGTGGTCGATCTGACCCGCGAATTCTTAGACGGCTGTGTCAATGCCGAGGAGGAGACGCTTGCAGTCCGCTCCATCGTCGCGACGATGTGCGGTCTTTCGGAGATCAATACCGTCGAAATACTGGTGGAGGGCATCGAGCCGACCTTCCGCGACGAGGCGCTGCGCACAATTCACCGCCCTGCCGAGCGTTGGTTTGCGGATTGACGCGAAAAAGTCCAACCTGCGAAGCGCTTTCGACAAACGGCGCAAGCTTTATCGCTTATACTGAACCCACACGGGAAAGACCCGCGTGGGTTCGTTTTTTTGTACAAATGGGAGGAGCATACAATGAATCTGACAAGCTATGTGCAGGATCGGCAGCTCACCGTCGCGCTGACGGGTGAGATCGACCATCACTGCGCGAAAGAGATCATGCAGACGATCTCGGAGAAGATCGACCTGTATATGCCGCTGCGCTGTATCCTCGATTTTCAGGAGGTACGGTTTATGGATTCCAGCGGTATCGCCGTCGTGCTGCATACGCTGCGGCGGATGAACACCCTGCAGGGCAAGCTGCTTTTGCAGAATATTCCGGCGCAGCCGTATAAGGTGCTGCGGGCGGCGGGAATTGAAAAAATCACGGAGATCAAGGAGGAGTGCACCAGATGAGGGGAGAAAACTACATGAGCTTGGAATTTCCGAGCAAATCATCCAACGAAGCCTTTGCGCGCGCGGCAGTTGCCTGCTTTGCCGCCCAGCTTGACCCGACGCTGGACGAGCTGGGGGATATCAAGACCGCCGTCTCCGAGGCAGTCACGAATTGCATCGTCCACGCCTATCCCGACACCATCGGGCCGATCATTTTAAAGGCACGCATTCTCGGTGACAATGTGCTGGACATCGTCGTGAAGGATAAGGGCTGCGGCATCGAGGACATCGAACAGGCACGCAAGCCGATGTTCACCACAGGCGGTGAGGATCGCTCGGGCATGGGCATTACCATCATGGAGAGCTTTATGACGGAGTTCCGCCTGAGCTCCGCGAAGGGCAAGGGCACCACCGTACATATGAAGCGAAAGATCATCCGCCGCGGAGGAAAAAAGTGATCGCGGAACAAAGCACGCTGCTGGAACGGGCAAAGCAGGGGGACCGCGAGGCAAGTGAGGCGCTTGTCGTCGGCAACACGGGGCTGATCTGGTCGATCGCGCGGCGCTATTTCGGGCGCGGCGTCGATCCGGACGATCTTTATCAGCTCGGCTGTCTCGGCTTTCTCAAAGCGGTCGAGGGCTTTGACCCGCAGTACGGCACCCAGTTTTCAACCTATGCCGTCCCCAAAATTGCGGGAGAAATTCGCCGCTTCCTGCGGGACGACGGCACGGTCAAGGTCAGCCGCAGTCTCAAAGAACGCGCGGGGCAGATTCGAGCTGCGCGGGCGAGACTGACGGGTGAGCTGGGGCGCGAACCGACTCTAAAGGAGCTGAGCGCAGAGACCGGCTTACAGGCGGAGGAGATCGCCTCGGCGGAGACCGCGACGGGCGCGGCGGAATCTATCCAGCGGCAGTGCGGGGAGGACGGCTTCTCGCTGGAGGATGTTTTGACCGACGGAGAAATGGAGGAAGCTATCGTGGAACGGATCGCATTGCGGGAGGCGATCGCGTGCCTGTCGGAGCGGGAGCAAATGGTCATCAAGCTGCGGTTTTTCCACGGCTTGACGCAGGATAAGACCTCAAAGATCCTCGGCGTTTCACAGGTGCAGATCTCACGCATCGAAAAAAAAGCGCTTGCCGCGCTGAAAAGCTACATTTAAAGCGAACAGCGGTATGTAGTGTGAACCGCTCCCTGTCAAGTAGACAGGAGAAAAAACAAAAATCTTTTTACCAGGA
>CAMAEX010000129.1:0-5664 GCA_945832065.1 uncultured Clostridia bacterium
GACTCCACCGGACGCATCAAGGCAAACGCCTTCAAGCTGACCCAGTGCTGCGGCGCTTACTGGCGCGGCGACTCCAACCGCAAGATGCTGCAAAGAATCTACGGCGTCGCCTTCCCGAAGAAGGAGGAGCTGGACGAATACCTCCGCAAGCAGGAGGAGGCGCGCAAGAGAGATCATAACAAAATCGGCAGAGAATTGGAATACTTCACCACCGTGGATGTGATCGGTCAGGGTCTGCCCATTTTGCTGCCGAAGGGCGCACGCGTCATTCAGCTCCTGCAGCGCTGGGTCGAGGACGAGGAGCAGAAGCGCGGCTATCTGCTCACCAAGACACCGCTCATGGCAAAGCGGGAGCTGTATAAAATTTCCGGCCACTGGGATCACTATCTTGACGGCATGTTCGTCCTCGGCGATCCGGACGACGAGACGAAGGAGTGCTTCGCCCTGCGTCCGATGACCTGCCCGTTCCAGTATCAGGTCTATCTCAACCGCGCCCGTTCCTACCGCGATCTGCCCATGCGCTTGGGCGAGACCTCTACCCTGTTCCGCAACGAGGACTCCGGCGAGATGCACGGACTTATCCGCGTGCGTCAGTTCACGATCTCGGAAGGACACCTTGTCCTCCGCCCGGATCAGCTCGAGGAGGAGTTCAAGGGCTGCCTCGATCTGGCGAAATACTGCCTCGAGACGGTCGGCATGCTCGAAGACTGCACCTTCCGCTTCTCCCAGTGGGATCCCGCGAATCCCAACAACAAGTATGAGGGCACGGCGGAGCAGTGGAACGAGGCGCAGGAGATCATGGGCAGAATTCTCGACGATCTCGGCGTGAAATACACCATCGGCATTGACGAGGCGGCGTTCTACGGCCCGAAGCTCGACATTCAGTATAAGAATGTGTTCGGCAAAGAGGACACCATTGTCACCATTCAGATCGACATGCTGCTGGCAGAGCGTTTCGGCATGGAATACACTGACCAAAACGGCAAAAAGGTGCGTCCGTATATCATCCACCGCACCTCCCTCGGCTGCTACGAGCGCACACTGGCATACCTGATCGAAAAGTACGCGGGCGCACTGCCGCTGTGGATGATGCCCACGCAGGTCAAGGTGCTGCCGATCACCGACCGCGCCCACGATTACGCGGAAGGGCTTGTGGAGAAGCTCAAGAACGCCGGTATCCGCGCAGAGGGCGACTTCCGCAGCGAGAAGCTCGGCTACAAGATCCGCGAGGCGCAGCTCCAAAAGATCCCGTATATGCTCGTTGTGGGCGACCGGGATATCGAAAACGGCACGGTCTCCGTCCGCACCAGAGGCGGCGAGGATTTAGGCGCGATGACGCCGGACGAGTTTATGTCCAAGTGCCTGTACGAGATCGCGACGAAGGCGAAGAACTGATTCGGAATCTGTAGGGTGGGGACATGTCCCCACCGGTGCAGGAACTACCGAGTGCGTACAGACTTGTTTCTTTAAACTGTATGCCGCTTCGCGGTCTGAGGGGACATGTCCACCCGACAGGAGCGGTGTCGTTTCTTGGGTGTGCCTACACCGGGCGGCTGATAGCCGCCCCTACGAGAAATTTCGCAGTTCATGCCGTAGGGGCGGCTATCAGCCGCCCGGTGCAGGAACTACCGGCTGCGTACCAAGGCTCTCCTTCGTACCGTCTGTCAAATCAGGTATTTCAAAATTCAAAATCCGTGCGGAGCACACCACAGTCCTTCACCATTCACCCTTAGCCCTTAGCCAAAACAGGCTGCCTACAGGCGCGTCAGGGATGCCGCGCGCTACAACTTCCCACAGACCGCCACCTATTCACGATTCACTATTCGCTGTTCCCTGTTCTAATGATAAACCGATCCGCATGTCGAAAACTCTCGGCATGTGGATCGGTCTTTGCTTTTTTCTCTGATTATGGTATAATGGAGAAAAAATCATCGGAGGGATGACAATTATGGAGAATTATGTTAACTTCGCGGTGGAAAAAGCGGTCGAGCTGCTGGGCATCGACAGTCCGACGGGCTACACCGGCGCGGCAGAGGACTTTGTATTGCGGGAATTTGCGGCGTTGGGCTTCCCTGCAAAACGGACAGTCAAGGGCGGCATTCTGATCGACCTGGGCGGCGCGGACGAAAAGGATGCCCTTCTTTTGGAGGCGCATGCGGACACCCTTGGCGGCATGGTCGCGGAGATCAAGGGCAACGGCAGACTGCGCATTGTCAATGTCGGCGGCATGAGCGCCAACAACGCCGAGGCGGAGAATTGCCGCGTGGTGACGAAGTTCAACGGCATCTATGAGGGCACCCTACAGCTCATTAACGCGTCGATTCATGTCAACGGCGACTATTCGTCCACGCAGCGCAAGTGGGACACGGTGGAGGTCGTTTTGGACGAGTGCGTGGAAAGCGCGGAGGATGTGAAAAAGCTCGGCATCTCGGTGGGCGATTTCGTCTGCTTTGAGCCCCGCACCCGCGTGACAAAGTCGGGCTACATCAAGAGCCGCTTTTTGGACGACAAGCTGTCCGTCGGCATTTTGCTGGGCTTTGCGAAGTTCCTGCACGACGAGAATTTGACCCCTGCCCGCCGCGTCTATGCGCACATTACGGTCTATGAGGAGGTCGGGCACGGCGGCGCGGCGTCCGTCCCGGCGGGTGTGACCGAGGCGATCTCCGTGGACATGGGCTGCGTCGGCGACGGGCTGCAATGCACCGAACGGCAGGTCTCCATCTGCGCGAAGGACTCGGGCGGTCCCTATTCCTACGAGGTCGTGCGCAAGCTGATCGCCGCCGCGCAGAAGGAAAACGCGGACTACGCCGTGGACATCTATCCCCACTACGGCTCGGACGTGGAGGCAACCCTGAGCGCCGGACACGATCTGCGCCACGGGCTGATCGGCGCGGGTGTCTACGCCTCCCACGGCTATGAGCGCAGCCACAAGGACGGCGTATTAAATACGCTGCGTGTGCTGAAGGGCTACCTGTTCTGATGCGTGGGCGTTATTGGCTGCTTGCCGCTTTGGGGCTGTTCGCGCTGGGCGTGGTCGTATGGCTGACGATCTACGGCTTTCAGTTCGCAGGATTGCTGCTGTGCGCGGCGGGTGCGGTATGCGCGGTGTTCGGCGTGCTTGACCTACTGCAAAAACGCTTTTCGAAGACGGCAAAATGGTTTCGGCGCGTGTTCGCGGGGCTGCTGGCGGTTTTTCTGCTGCTCACCGTCGTAACAGGCATATGGCTCGGCGTTTCGATGGGCGGCGCGGATGACCCTGCGGTGGAATTTGTCGTCGTCCTCGGTGCAGGCGTGAACGGCACCGTACCGAGTCAGGCGCTGCGGGAACGCCTGGAGGCGGCGCAGCGGTATATGGTGGAATACCCCGACGCGATTTTGATCCTCTCCGGCGGTCAGGGCGACAATGAAAACCTCACCGAGGCGGAATGCATGTACCGCTGGCTCACGGAGCGCGGCGCCGACCCCGCACGGCTGCGCAGAGAGGAAAACGCCACAAATACGGAGGAGAATATCGCCTTCTCCCTCGATCTGATCGAGGCGGAATTCGGCGTGCGTCCGGAGAAGCTGGGCGTGATCTCAGCGGAGTATCATCTTCTGCGTGCAAGTCTACTGGCAAAAGACGCGGGCGTGGAGACGGTCTGCTACCCATCCCATACGAAAAACCGAGCGTTCTTCTGCCTCATGTTCGTGCGGGAGATCTTTGGGGTTTGGTATGCGCTGGTTTTGGGATAAACTTTATGGACTAAGGGCTAAGGACTAAGGGTGAATGACTGTGGTGCGCTTCGCGCGGATCTTGATTTTTAGGCCGCGGACGCGTCCCCGACGACCGCAAAGCGGAAGACAGTACGGGCGAACAAATCTGTACGCAGTCGGTAGTTCCTGCACCGGCGCACCGAGTCGTCGCGCCCTACGGCGGGGGTGCGGTCAAAGTTCGTAGGGCACGCACCCGCAAGGGGTATGCCGCATCCGTAACGCTCCTTCGTCGCGAACGGCTGCGCTAACGACCTCGGCGTGCCGTCCGCGCAGTGGCAGACGGTAGGGGCAAACAGGTTTGTACGCAGACGGTAGTTCCTGCACGAGATTGCCACGGGCGCAAGCGCCCTCGCAATGACATGGGAGGGGAGTTTGTACGCAGTCGGTAGTTCCTGCACCGGCTTAGGACATGTCCCCGCCCTACTGGGTTTTTGCAAAAAGCAGAGCCGGATTTTTCGGCTCTGCTTTTTCTTTATTTTTCGCCGCGCAGCTCGATGATGCGGTCGCGGAGGACGGCGGCGTATTCGTATTCCATCATCTTGGCGGCGGCGCGCATTTCCTTTTCCAAACGCGCGATCTCGCGCTCCCGCTCAACCTTGGTCATCTTTACGCCGTCCTTGCGTGTTGCCTCCGCTTCGGACTGCGTGATCTCGATCAGCTCACGGACATCCTTCACAATCGTCTTCGGCACGATGCCGTGCGCCTTGTTATACGCGTCCTGAATGGTACGGCGGCGCTGTGTTTCGTCGATGGCGGCGCGCATGGCGGCGGTGATCTTATCGGCGTACATGATGACTCTGCCCTCCGCGTTGCGCGCGGCTCTGCCGATGGTCTGGATCAGGCTCGTCTCGCTGCGCAGGAAGCCCTCCTTATCCGCGTCCAAGATCGCCACGAGCGACACCTCGGGCAGATCCAAGCCCTCGCGCAGGAGGTTGATACCCACCAGCACATCGAATTTCGCCATGCGCAGGTCACGCAAAATTTCCATGCGCTCCAGCGCCGCGATATCCGAGTGCATATAGCGCACGCGTATGCCCGCCTGCTGCAAATAGTTCGTCAGATCCTCCGCCATGCGCTTGGTCAGCGTGGTGACAAGGACGCGCTCCTTCTTTTCGACCACGCGGTTGCACTCGCCGATGAGGTCGTCGATCTGTCCCTCAATGGGGCGGACGAAAATCTCCGGGTCGAGCAGACCCGTCGGTCGGATGACCTGCTCGGCGATCTGTCCCGCGCGGCTGCGCTCAAATTCGGCGGGTGTTGCGGAGACATAGACCGCCTGGTTGATCTTGGTCTGAAATTCATCAAAGGTCAGCGGGCGGTTATCAAAGGCGCTGGGCAGGCGGAAGCCGTAATCGACGAGGCTCTCCTTGCGGCTGCGGTCGCCGGCGTACATCGCCCGCACCTGCGGCAGGGTGACATGACTCTCGTCTACAAAGAGCAGGAAGTCTTCGGGGAAATAGTCCAGCAGGGTCATCGGCGGCGTGCCCGGCGCTCTGCCGGAGATCACGCGGGAATAGTTCTCGATCCCGCTGCAAAAGCCGATTTCTTGCAGCATTTCAATGTCATACATCGTCCGCTGGCGGATGCGCTGCGCCTCCAAGAGCTTGTCGTTCTCCTTGAACCACGCTTCGCGCTCCTCCATCTCCCGCTCGATCTCCACAATGGCGCGGTTCAGCTTCTCCTTCGATGCGACATAGTGCGAGGCGGGATAGATAGCGACATGGTTGACCACGCGCTCCGGAATGCCGGTGACTGCGTTGATCTCGGAGATGCGGTCGATCTCGTCTCCGAAGAATTCCACGCGGATGGCGCGTCCCGACCAATAGACGGGATATATTTCCACCGTATCGCCGCGCACGCGGAAGGTATTGCGGGAGAAGTCGATGTCGTTGCGCTCATAGCGGATCTCGA
>CAMAEX010000130.1:0-5661 GCA_945832065.1 uncultured Clostridia bacterium
ATACAGCGTGAATTCGCCGCGGCGAATGCAGAGCAGGTTTTCAAACCCCGCCCGCCTGCTTGCGTTGATCGTGATCTTATGACCGTTCAGATCCAGTTTTTGGTTGCGTATTACATCGATAGAAAGATCATTAATGCCCACCGTGTAATCGATGTCTTCCATCAGCTTGAGATCTCTTGACTCGGACGAACGGAGATAGATCTCAAACGATTTATAGCCCCTAATTTCAGCCTGTGTGTAAGATGTATCGTCCGCCGCATTTGCCGTCACGGCGGTGATGGGCACCATTGTCAGCAGCATCATAAGCACCAGCAGGATGCTGACGATGCGACTTCGTGTGTTTGTTTTTGTCATACTATCTTTTCCTCCCTCAAAATAATTTTGAAGATTTTTATGCGTTTTGTGTTGCCTGATTTAAACACTGTCGATGACCGAAGCAAAATAGTTTTCGGATACCGAACCGAAGAGAAAAGCGTCTATCAGACCCTCGCGCTTTGCCTGCCGTACCTTTTCGGTCAACTCTCCGTCTGTGTCGTCATCCACAAAGAGAATGACCCGGCAGTTTTCCGTGTTCCGTTTTACCTTGTCACGGATTGCCATTCGTTCTTTGAACATCCAGGGCGAATACGCCTTGACCTCCATTAAAAGCACATCCGGTCGATGCGTTTTGCACCACTCGGCGGTTGCGTCCGGCGACTCGGAAATCACAACTTGGCAATCGTCCAATTTTTGCATCAGCATTCGCTCCATGGTGTGCGCATGGATATCGCTCTGAATGTCCAGAACGATTTTTTTCATCATTCATCACCACCTTCTAAAAGCACAACCCTAATCTTACAGTATCTATTGTACGGATTTTTTGGCGCTTGTCACTGGCACTTGTGCCAGTAACAGAAGAAAAATTTCGATTTTTTCAAAAATTTTTTGCCTTTTGGGCGCGAAAAACCCCTTGACCGTACAGCCAAGGGGTTCAGTTTCTCTTATTCGTCTTTCAAGGTGGTTACCATGAGCTTGTTTTCAATGGCGGTTGCGACCAGCGCTTCTCTGCTTTCAAAGCCGCCCTTTTCAACCATATCGTCCAGGTTCCATCGAACGCCGTTTTTGGAGATGCCCAGCTTATCGGCAATCTCCTGATAGGTAAAGCCCTTTATATAAAGGCGCAGGATATCTAACTGCCGGGGCGAGAAGGCATCGGACATCGTACCCTCCATTTCAATGGCCGGAGCGATATCGGGAAAGACCTTTTCCCCTGCCAGGGTGCGCTTTACCACGCTCATCAATTCCTCTGTGCCGTGGTCCTTATACCACAGGCTGTCGGCTGCGCCTAATTTGGCTCTTTGCAAAACTTCGGGATCGACAAGCGAGGTAGCCACAACGATTTTGATTTGCGGAAAAGCCTTTTTGATGCGCTCTGCGGCGGCAAGACCGGAGTGCTTGTGCTGCGTCTGCACATCCATAAGGACGAGCTTTACGGTGGCGCTGCAATGCTTTTCCGCTTCAAAGGCGTCACGAAAAACGCCGACAAGATGAAATTCGCCGTCTGCCGCAAAACGATCGACAAAGTGCTTTTGGATGTATAAATCATCCTCTACAAGTATGGTGTTTATCATAGGCTCATCTCCTTTGCGGGAATCGTAATCAGAAGAGCAAAGCGTGGATTGTGCGAAATATGCATTTCGCCGCCGGAGCTTTCAATACTGCGGCGAAGCGTTGACAGGCCGCTGCCTTCCTTGATCGGCTCTGTGGGTATTTTGCCGTTGTTGGTTATGGTAACATCATAGCGTTCGCCGCGCTGGGCAATGCGGATATATACCTCATTCCCGTCTGCGTGCTTGATGCAGTTGGTCACGCACTCCTTGGCGGCAGCGACGGTCAGCGCCTCGGCTGCGGTATCACGGGGCAGGTAGCCGTCGATTTTTACAGCCACGCCAAGCTGCCGGGCGGTTCTTTTTACCTCGTCCATTGTGCTGACAGAGGTGACACGGTTGCTTGCCAGCATACCGATGGCATTTTGCAGCGCCTCAAGCTTTCGCTCGGTATCCTCTCCGCTGTCTATGATGTCACGGATGGTCAGGAGGCTTCGCCCGATGGTATCGTGAATATAGACCTTTAGGTCAAGGCTTTCCTTCTCCTTGACATCGTCCTCCATGCGAGCGTACATCTTCCTGAGCTTTCGATTGACTTCTGCCAGTTCTTTATTTATTTCCTCTTGCTTTTGGTAGCCGTTATACAGCTCGGTTACATTGTGCGCCGTTATCTGCTGCCAGCGGTCATCGCCGTCCACGGTGATATTTTGTGTGCGAAACTGCCAGACGGTCTTGTCGGGCAGGATGTAGCAATCATCCTTGACGGTTACGGATCTGTCCGGCACGCTCAGGGCATTTTCCATATCGCTTTTGATTTGCAGCTCGTGGCCGCAAAGGGCAAAGGAGAGCCTGCGCATACGGTTGTTACACAGGATGATCCTGCCGTTAGGGTCGGCAAAGCAGATGCCCATAGGCAGCTTATCCGTTGCTTCCTTAATGGAGAAGGGCGAGAGCTCGTTCTTTTTGCGGCGGTATTCCCGCGGCAGAGCAATGGCAAAGTGAACTGCCGCAAGGAAAATGGCTGCGGCAAAGATCAGCCACGGTGCGCCCAGCAGAAATGCGTCCCCGATATTATCGGGATCTGCCTGGGAAACGGAGAACAGCAGCGGGATCATCACCGCCATAACCGCCAGGCTCAGCAGGCTGCGCACCGGCTTATTGCTGCGGAGAAGCTGATAGATAAACAGCCCGATTTCAAGCACGATCTCCACAAGCATGATAAACGGCAGCATAGTCTGCCAAAATTCAGAAAGGGAAGAAAATGCACTCATTTCCTGTCACCTTCTTTCGCTTCAAATACAAGGCGCTGGTATTCCTCGTCATCCTCTTTTTCACAGCGGATACCGTCTCCGCTTACCAAAGCGGAAAGGTCGGCTTTGCAGCACACATTCAGTGACAAACGCAAGCCGTCTGCCTTTATGAGGCTGACCTGTATGCCTGTTAAATTCAAAATATCGGCTTCAATAACCGATTCATAAAAATCAAATACAGCGGTCGCCGTTTTGCCGGAGAGCATGGAAAGAGACTCGTCCACATAGAGTGAGCTGCGGACGCCCAACAGCTTCAGCGTTTGGAGGGACTCATTGAAGGCACGGTGGAGTTCCGTTGCCGCTATTTTAATATCTCGGTCGGTAAGGAGCGTCAGATGCTTGCGGCGTTTAATATAGCTGCACAGCACGGCAATCTCGGCAAGGAGCGTTTTGGCGCTGTCGGGATCGGTGCTTGAGATTCGGCGGTATTCCTTAGTGAGCTCCGCAATGCGGTCGATCTGCGTCTGCGTAGCGGAACGCAGGAGATCATACAGGCGGTTTTGCTCCTCCACCTTGCGGCGCTTGGCCTCACGCTTGTATTCATAACGGAGTATTTCGTTCCTGTCGGCAAGCTCGTCTGCAAGAAGCTCGGAGTTCTCCTTGATGTCGCGCAAAGCCGACGCATCTTCTGTCCATACGGCATAGCCGCCGTCAATGGGCATGGTGTGAACGGTCAAGCCGCCCATCGTGACCGGGCTTTGCTCGGCTTTTTTCATCGTTTCCTTTGAGATAGGCGCAGTGTTTACAGCTGCATACCGAACGGTAAAGTCCTTGTCGGTGATCTCTGCCGATGTGCCGACAGAGGAGGCAAACAAGTCCACATAACGGCTGTTTGAATGTATATATCCGCAGGCGATGCAAAACTCAAAGGTCAGAATATACATCACACTTTGGAACGCGGCAATATCGCCGAACAAGTGGAGCAGCCAATCCGCACCCGCATAGTAAAGTGCGCTGTAAACAACCGCCAGCAGCATAGGAACAATGGGCAGAAAGTGGAGCCTTCCTTTTTGCACGCGGCATTTGAAAAACATAATTACGAGTGCGGCAAAGGCACACAGCACCTGCCAGCCCACACTAATGAAGTAGCCTATCGAGTAGCCGTTGTTTTTGTCTGTCCACACGGCGGCGTCCTTCGGAAAGGTAAATACGAATTGGTGCAGGTCGTTTGTGAGCACGAGCAGAAGCAATACGCCGGAGATGATCCACAGAATCCACATTCCCTTGGGAAATTTGTATTCGTCCGGCTTTCCCAATGACATGGCAATCAGCAGCGCCAGCATAGGCACAAACAGCATGGGCAGATAGAACAGATACCACAGGTAACGGACGGCATCCGGCTGCCAGAATATAAAATACTTTGCCGAACGGACTACCATCCATATGATGAGCAGTACGGCGGTGACCGTCATAAACCTGCACACCTGCTTTTGCACGATCCGCTGGCGGACGGAGAGCCCCCAGGCAGCGAACAGGCCGATATAGATAAAGCTGCGCAGATAGGAAAACAGCATCGGGTAGAAGCTGCCCCTGCCCACAATCCGGAAGCAATATGCCAGTATCACGGCAAGTACAGCGATGCCGCTTGTTATGATCGTATTCTTTTTCTGCTTGGTCATAAACAGACCTCATTTCGCCTTTATCTGCAGTTTGATATACTAACTCAATATAAAGTATATCACAAAATTTCCGTTTTTTCAACCGCCCCTTGCAACGCTTTTGATACCGGCGATTTTGACTCACTGCAAGAAGGACAATACCATCAACACAATATAAAATGCATCGATGGTATTTCCTTGATTGTCACAGGAATATGGTTTCATCTTCTGAAACTGGCTATGGTATTCCTAACGGCAGCCATACCATCCTCGCCCAGCAGCTCGGCAGCATCGTCAAAGGCGATTTCTTCGGATTTGACCGTCTTTTTCTCCGGCGTCTGCCTGGCATCCTGACGAATGGTTTCGTGGGAGCACTCTTCCATAATGCGCCGCACGATTGTTTCAATGACATCGGTATTGATCGGCGGCTGCTGGGGAATATCGGGCGTTTCGGAACAGTGAATGTAGTGCAGGACTGTGTTCACAAGGAACTGCGCTTTACGGCGGCCTTGCCGATTGAGTATCTCCGCAACCTGCTGATGCTGCGGATCTCCGCTGCTGAATTGGATGGTGAATTTATAAATATCTTTCTTCGCCATTCACATCACCCCATACAAGCGGCCTTGAACAACAGCTCGTAGCCCTTTGTATTGGCGGAGATCTCGTCAACAAAGATCGGTGTGCTGACCTTGCCGGACGCTTCGATCTGTTTCTTCAGCAGGATAGAGCCGCCGCCGACAAACACAGCCTTGCCGGAACGCAGATCGATCATCCGCTCTCTGAGCTTGCCGAAAAGGTCGTTGATAAACTGCTGCGCCTGTTCCTGTACGATACGGATCACGCTTTCGTCAAAATCGGTAGGTGCATCCTTCAAAACGGCGTCGATGTCCGACTCGTCCAGGAGGATGTCAAAATCCGCATTGACCTTGGATTTGATCCCGTTGTAAAGAGTAATGACGCCGTTATCCAGTGAGTCACAGGCAGACAGATCCGCCTCACCGTTTTTTACCAGCAGATAGTCGGCGGTAAAGCCGCCAATGTCCAGCACGGCAACCTTTGAATACGAATGGATCCGCTGATAGATCGGCATAATGGCAGCGTAAGCCTGCGGGAAGCATATCGCCCTGCTGATGAATACGGAGTACGGTCTGCCGTCGAGCTGGAAGT
>CAMAEX010000131.1:0-5650 GCA_945832065.1 uncultured Clostridia bacterium
CAGTGGTCTGCGCAGCCGTTCGCGAGGGACGAGCGTTACGGATGCGGCGTACCCCTCTGCGGGTGCGCGCCGACCGCGAAGCGGCAGACGGTACAAACGAACAAGCTTGTACGCACTCGGTAGTCCCTGCACGCGGGCGGATACTATCCGCCCCTACGGCATAGCCTCCGATGCGTCTCGTAGGGGCGGCTATCAGCCGCCCGTGGGTACGGGGAGCGGGTTTGTACGCAGTCGGCCGTTCCTGCGCCGGCGCGCTGCCCGGATCTGCGCTGTTATCTGTTCTTTCGGATTAACACGCAGTTTTCGATATAATCCCGAAAAGCGTTGACCAGGTTTCGCTCGTCTATCACGAACGCCGTGCCGGGTGCGTCCGTCTTGGTCATGACTACGCCCGTATTCTCCTTGACATAGAGGATCATATTGTCCGCAAGCCCGCTGACAAAACAGAGCTTCAGGTTTTCATATTCCCTTTCCATTTGCTTCAGACTGGCGATGTGCGCGAGATATTGCTCCCTTGTGTAAGAGATGCTGCCGCCTGAAAACCATCCGCGCACAGACGGACGGAGCAGCTCCGGCTTGCGCAGGGCGCACTCCGGATCCTTCAGAACCAGCGTGAGGCGCTGCTTTTTAATGTTTTTCTCAAACATGCAACGGCTCCGCTTCCACTGCGAGAGCAGCGCTTCCTCTCCGGATCGCTCCGACAGTGCCGGAACCAGTTTTTCCGGCATGGAAAAAAGCGGCGGCGTCGCGCAGCAGAGATATGCGCTTGCGTCGGCTGCAAAGAGACCTTCGGTCACTTCTCGGAACGGCTCTGCATCATTCCCGGTAAAAATACGCATCAGCGGGCGGCACAGGGCAAGGTAGCGGGCAAATTCTGCCAGCAGCGCATCCAAAGCCCCCCTGTCTGTGATGAACAGATTCAGCATACCTTCTGTTTCCTGCCGCACGGAGGATGCCGCAACCGCCGCCGTGTTCGGGGCAATGAACAGGGTCCGCTGAAACAGTCCGTCTCTGAGCCGCGGGTAGCAATACGGCTCTATCATCCCCGTCATATACATCGGGATCCACCCGCTAACGGCCTCCAGCATCTCATTCATATCGCGGGAGACCGTGTGAATGATCCTCACCCGATTCCCCTTCAGGAGCACCTTTGTGAAAAGCTCTGCCCAGCGGGCGGAAAAAGCAGCATCTTCATAGAGCCACGCCATGTTTTCGTCGGAAAACAGCAGCAGCGTCTGAGGCTTCTCCTCCTGCAAGATCGCGGTAAGGAGCTGCTCCACAGCCCTTCGTTTTCCTGCGTTGCCGAATAGATATGCCGCGTATTTCTGCGGAGTCTCCCCGGCGAAAGCGTCTGCCGGAGCCGCGACCCGCCTTGCAGCGAGACGGGAAAAGTCGGAGATCAGCCTGCCCGTCACCGCCAAGGTATCCCTCTCCTGCTCCAAAAGCCACCGTTCCAGATATGACACCGCGGTTTCCGGGGCAGCAAGCGCGGCGCTGCCGATGCCGGTCAGCTTTTGCAGGGCATTGATCTGATAATCCTTCCCGATATGCTTCATCAGGTAACGGCACATATCTGCCAAATACTCGTGCCTTTTCGGCAGCGGTCTTGCGCCGGAGCGCAGCCGCCCGATATAGGAGGGGTTCATGTTCACATTCCTGCCCAAAAGGCTGTTGGAGACCTCCGCAATATTCATCAGGGCATCAAATCTCTCAGCGAACATACTTACCACTCCCGGTCTTTTTGCTGATTATACCATATCGTTCATCGCATCTCAACAGAATTGGCACAAATCGTGCCAAAAAATCGGCACGGTCATCTTTGTAAAGCCTATGGCTTATGCCGCGCCGAATGTTACTATATAAGATAGAACAGTCCAACGATAGCAAGGGAGGAAAAAGACACATGCATTACCGGAAATTTCTGATCATCCCGCTCCTGTGCATCCTGTTCTTCTGCGCAGCCTGCGGAGCAAAGGACCTGCCTCCGGACAGCAGCCTGCCGGAGCCGGAGCCCCATGACGGTGTGTTTACATCCGAATACGGGACCATGACCTTTGACGGCGACGGCGAGAGCGTCACATTTGATTTTACGCCGGAGCTGGCAGAGGCAGCCGGGCTTCCGACGGGAGAGCAGACCGGCTCCTACGTATTCCTGTTCCAACACGGACAGTGGCGCTATGACAAAGCGGAGTCCTTCCGTATCTCCGTTTCGGACGCATCCTATGATTTCGTCAATGTTTTTACCTTGACGGATGAAAACACCATTGCGCTTCAGTCCCCCCTGAACGTCGGAGAGACGATCCTGTTCAAAAAAGGAGAAAACTGACGATGGGGACGAATATCCAAAAGGGTGATGACGGCACATATCGTTGGGTCTATGAGTTCAATATGCTGAAAAATCCGATCATCCTGCTGACGGTGCTGAAGCTATTTCTGTTTGTACTGCTTGGGATGTGGATCATTTTCGGGATATTCAGGATCGGGAGCGATGGCTTCGTCGGCGCATTTGTTGCGCAGACAAAGGCATTGCTGATCCCCGGGGCGATCCTGTTTGGATTGTCCGTCCTGGGATATATCATCCTTGCCTGTCTTTACGGGTGGAAATACTGCGTCCTGTTTGAGATGAACGAAAGAGGGATCCGCCACATTCAGATGGAGAAGCAGTTTAAAAAGGCGCAGGCGCTCGGCTGGCTGGCGGCGGCGGTCGGAGCGGCTGCGGGAAACCCCGGCGCTACAGGCGCGGGACTTCTCGCGGCAGCGAAAAATGAGCAGACGACGGAGTTCGGCAAAGTAAAACGCCTGCGTACCTACAAAGTGTTCCACACGATCAAGCTGGATTCCCCCCTGGATCACAATCAGATCTATGCGGAACCGGAGGACTACGATTTTGTTCTGGACTACATCTCCAAGCGGATCCCCGGAAAAAAAGCGGGGCATTGAGGCAGCGCAGGCGCATACAAACACACGGCAGCAGGGAACGCACCCCGCGCCGTGTGTTTGTTTTTGCGGATGGCTCGAAGGTGTAATACGGAGAGGCTGCCCCATTTGTCATTGCGAGGAGCGCAGCGACGCGGTAGCGCAGCCGTTCGCGAGGAACGAGCGTTACGGATGCGGCATACCCCTTGCGGGTGCAATCTTGCGCAGGAAGTAGCAAGTGCGTACAAACCTACAACCGGAGATTGCCACGACCGGTGTGCGCACCGGTCTCGCAATGACAGTTTACGGCAGCCTCTCCGTGTCTTGGGATCCGCGCGGAGCGCTCACTATTCACTATTCTCTGTTCACTATTCACTGCCCCCCGAAAGGCTCGTCAAGGATGCCGGCACTACACCATAAAAAAACGGTGCGTCCGGTTGGGGACGCACCGTTTAGTTGGAAAATCCGTTGATCAATACATGCCGCCCATGCCGCCTGCATTGGCTGCCGCTGCGGCTGCCGCGTCGGCTGCGGGATCGGGCTTATCCGCGACGAGGGATTCCGTCGTCAGGACGCACGCGCCGATGGACGCGGCGTTCTCCAAAGCGGTTCTCGTGACCTTCGTCGGATCGACGATGCCGCTGGGGATCATGTCGCAATATTCTGCGGTGTAGGCATTGTAGCCGTAGCCGACCTTGTCGCTGTTCTTGATGCGCTCGAAGACGACGGAGCCGTCTACGCCGGCGTTCTCCGCGATCTGGCGGATCGGTGCCTGCAATGCCTTGGCAATGATGGAAGCGCCGGTCTTCTCGTCGCCGCTCAGCTCGGAGACGAGCTTCTCAACGGCAGGGATCGCGTTGACAAACGCCGTGCCGCCGCCTGCGACGATGCCTTCCTCGACTGCCGCACGGGTGGCGTTCAAAGCGTCCTCCACGCGGAGCTTCTGCTCCTTCATGGCAACCTCGGTCTGTGCGCCGACGCGGATGACCGCAACGCCGCCGGACAGCTTCGCCAGACGCTCCTGGAGCTTCTCGCGGTCATAATCGGAGGTCGTGACCTTGATGGCTGCCTTGATCTCATGGATACGGCTCTGAATTTCATCGGGGTTGCCGCAGCCGTCGACGATGACGGTGTTGTCCTTGTTGACCTTGATCTGACGGGCTCTGCCGAGATCGCTGATCTGCACATCCTGCAGGTTCATATTCAGCTCGGAGGCAACATAGGTGCCGCCGGTGAGGATGGCGATGTCGCGGAGCATTTCCTTGCGGCGGTCGCCGAAGCCGGGCGCCTTGACGCAGACGCAGTTGAAGCTGCCGCGCAGACGGTTGACAAGCAGAGTGGAAAGCGCGTCGCCCTCCACATCCTCCGCAATGATGAAGAGCTTCTGACCGCCCTTGACGATCTGCTCCAGAATGGGCAGGATCTCCTGAATGGAAGAGATCTTCTTGTCGGTGATGAGGATATAGGGATCATCCACGACGGCTTCCATCTTGTCGGTGTCGGTGACCATGTAGGGGGAGATATAGCCGCGGTCGAACTGCATGCCCTCGACGACCTCCAGACCGGTCTCGGCGGTCTTGGACTCCTCGATGGTGATCACGCCCGCTGCGCTGACCTTCTCCATCGCCTCGGCGATCAGCTTGCCGATTTCCTCGTCGCCGGAGGAGACTGTGCCGACTCTCGCGATATCGTCGCTGCCGTTGACCGCCTGAGAATTTGCCTTGATGGTTTCGATGGCGGTGTCGACTGCCTTCTGCATACCCTTGCGCATGACCATGGGGTTGGCACCCGCGCTGACATTCTTCAGACCCTCGCGGACGATCGCCTGCGCAAGCAGGGTCGCGGTGGTGGTGCCGTCGCCGGCAACGTCGTTGGTCTTGGTGGCGACCTCGCGGACGAGCTGTGCGCCCATGTTCTCAAAGGCATCCTCCAGCTCCACTTCCTTGGCGATGGTCACACCGTCATTGGTGATGAGGGGCGCGCCGTACTTCTTGCCGAGGACGACGTTTCTGCCCTTCGGGCCGAGGGTGACTTTTACGGTATCGGCAAGCTGGTCAATACCGGATTGCAGCTTCTTGCGGGCATCTTCGCCGAAAACGATCATTTTAGCCATGATTACTACCTCCTGAAATTACTCTACGATCGCAAGGATATCGGACTGGCGGACGATGGAATAATCCACATCGTCGAGCTTGACTTCCGTTCCCGCGTACTTGGCGACGACGACCTTGTCGCCGACCTTGACGACCATCTTGACCTCATTGCCGTCTACCAAACCGCCGGGGCCGACAGCGATGACCTCAGAGATCACGGGCTTCTCCTTGTTCGCGGTGGAGAGGATGATGCCCGAAGCGGTGGTTTCCATCGCCTCAACGGGCTTGAGCAGAACGCGGTCTGCAAGGGGTGTCAGTTTCATGATTCATTACCTCCAATAATATAGTAGGACGGTCTCCCGTCTATTTACGGATTTCGGGGTTAGCACTCTTCAACTCCGAGTGCCAAGTATATAATAACCAATTTACGGAGAAAGTCAAGAACAAATTGTGAATTTTCTGAGACATTTTTCACACGCCAAAAATTTGCCCCGAATCAAATCGTGAATCGGTTGTGTCTGTGGGGAGCTGTAGCGCGCGGCATCCCTGACGCGCCTGTGGTGTGCTTCGCACGGATTTGGAATTTTGATACTAAAAACCGATTAAAATATTCATTTCAATCGGTTTTCAACGCCGTACCG
>CAMAEX010000132.1:0-5634 GCA_945832065.1 uncultured Clostridia bacterium
GACGATCCTCCTCCATCTCGTCGAACACCGAGGCGATGTCGGCGGGGTTCATCGTTGAGAGGATGTCGCGAATTGTGGCATATTTCTTCTCACTCAAAAGCGCAGTGAGCGTGCTTTCCACGGTGACATTATGCTCTGCCATCGGTTCTGACCTCCTGTTTCATAGTATCTTGATCAGAGATCGGGAAGTCGGCACGGCAGACCTATAGGTTTATGGGGAACAGCGCCGATGAATGCGGCGCTGCCTCGGACTTCGGCCTGCCGATGTGCCGCCTGTACTCCCAGCATCCATGACCTGTTCCCTCCTTCATTCTAAATTTGAACATTTGCACTATTCTTTATCTTATTCCCGAAAAAGCCGTTTGTCAAGCAAATTTGCCGCAAAAAGGGGAAAATGTAAGACAGAAAAGGCAGGTCCGGGGCTTCCTCGGAACTGCTCGGCAAAGATCGCGGTTTTTTGCACGAGATTGCCATGACCGCAGCGCAGCCCTACGCGACGCAGGAGCGTTACGGATGCGGCATACCCCCTGCACAGCCGTCGGCGACGAAGGAGCCATAAGGCTGTGGCGTGCCCCTTGCGGGTATTGCGGGTGCAATCTTGTGCAGGAAGTGCCGATACCGTACAAAACTACAGCCGGAGATTGCCACGACCGGTGTGCGCACCGGTCTCGCAATGACAAGTGGGGTAGCCTTTCCGTGTCATTGCGAGGAGCGCAGCGAGGTGGCAATCTTGCGCAGGAAGTGCCGATACCGTACAAAACTACAGCCGGAGATTGCCACGACCGGTGTGCGCACTGGTCGCGCAATGACAAGTGGGGTAGCCTTTCCGTGTCATTGCGAGGAGCGCAGCGCCGTGGCAATCTTGTGCAGGAAGTGCCGATACCGTACAAAACTACAGCAGGAGATTGCCGCGACCAGTGTGCGTACTGGTCGCGCAATGACAAGTGGGGTAGCCTTTCCGTGTCATTGCGAGGAGTGCAGCGCCGTGGCAATCTTGTGCAGGAAGTATCGACTGCGTACAAATCTACAGCTTTAATGCTTCGGGGAGGGAGGCGTTGGGGGTGACGATGACAGTGCGGTAGCGGTCGTAGACGACCATGCCGGGCTTGGCACCGTTGGGCTTTTTCAAAAAGCGCACCGGTGTGACGTCCACGGGGACATTTTGACCTTCCCTTGCCTCGGAATAGTATGCCGCCAGCATTGCCGCTTCGGTGATGGTTTGGTCGGGCACCTCCGCACCTGCCGAGGCAATGATGACATGTGCGCCGTGTATCTTCTGAGCATGCAGCCAAATGTCATTCTTTTGCGCGGTTTTGAGCGATAATTGATCGTTTTGACGGTTGTTCCTTCCAACATAGATCGTGAAGCCGTCGGAGGAGCAGAACCCCATCGGTTTCGCGGGCGCTTGCTTCATCTGTTTGCCCGCTTTGCCGTTTTTGCGGCGGTCTGCGGCGCGGAGATAGCCGCCGTCCTCCAATTCCGCTCGTATTTCGCTCAGATCCCGCTCATTTTCCGCGCGTGACAGCTCTTCCAACACGCCCGCGAGATAATTGACCTCGATCTCACCCTGCGCGATCTGCTCGGTGAGGATCTTCTCCGCGTGCTTTGCCTTGGCGTAGTCCTTATAAAACCGCGCGGCGTTCTGCTGCGGTGAGAGGTTCGGCTTGAGCGGGATTTCAATTTCCTGCATCTCTGCGTCGTAAAAATCCACTGCGCGCAGGAGCGTTTGCCCGCGCGTGATCGCGTGGAGATTTGCCGTGACGATGTCGCCCATGCGGCGCAGTGTCTCCCGGTCGAGGGTCGCCTCGCGCTCCTGTCGCTGAATTTCAAGCTTGCGCCGGGCGCGTTCATGCAGCGTCGTGACCGTCTTGCGCAGGGTCTGCGACTTCTGGCGGATGCGGTCGGCGCGATCCGTCTCGGTATAAAACGCGTCCAGCAGGGCGGAAAAGCTCGGCAGTTCCCGCAGGCACATATAATCGCCGTACTGCGCAATCGGACGGTAGGTGAAATCGGCGGGCTTGTCCTCGCCTTCCCGCAGGAGCAGATAGGGCTTCGGTATGCTCTGCATGGAAAGCTCCCGTGCCAAATACGCCGCCGTGCTTGGGCGGTCAAGGGTTAAAATGTCCGTGTCCGTCTCGCCGCTCAGGCGGTATGTCAGCTCCCGCGCGATCAAAGGGGATAGCCCCGCAAAGGTGTCGATCAGCCATTTATCCAGCCGTTTCGGGCTGTCCTCCGCCTGCAAAAGCGCGAAAAGCTCTGCCTCTCCCGTTTCCTGCGGAATGTGCTTGTCCTGCTTGGGGGGTTCGTGGTAGAACAGCCCCGGCAGCACCTGCCGCGTCTCGGACATCTCAAAATCCACGCGCCGCAGGCAGTCGAGAATGCGCCCGTCCGCGCCGGTCAGGATGAGATTGGAATTGCGCCCCATCAGCTCCAAGATCAGCGTCTTGCGGCAGGGGACGCCCATCTCATCCGTGCAGTCAAAGGCAAGGGTGACCGCGCGTTCGGCGGTGGGCTGCGTGAGTTCCGCGATGCGTCCGCCGGAGAGGTGCTTGCGCAGGAGCATACAGAACATCGGCGGCTGCGCGGGATTGTCAAAGCTCGCCTGGGTCAGATGAATGCGCGGGCGGTTGACGTTCGCCGAGAGCAGGAGCTTTTCCCGCCCGCGGAGCTGCAGCAGCACGGTGTCGCGGGAGGGCTGCTGAATCTTATCAATGCGCGCACCGAGCAGGATCGGCTTCAGCTCCTGCACGACGGCGGTCAAAAAGTAAGCGTCAAAGGGCATAGTCTTCCTCCGTGGCGGCGACGAACAGGGCTTCCACACGCGCCTGCCTGCCGAGCAAAAAGAGCGCGCCGAAGAGGGCTTCGAGTCCCGTCGCCTTTGCGTATTGCGCGGGTGTTGCGTTTTTGGGGATCGCATGGGTGTGGCTGTTTTTTCCGCGCCGATAAAACGCAGTTTCCTCCTCGGTGAGCAGGGGAGCGATGCGCTCGGCAAGCACTGCCTGTGCCGGTGCGCAGACGCGGGCAATGGTGTCGTGATGCAGACGCCCGTTGGTGGTGCCGCCGCCGAGGCACAGCTTGGTGCGCACAAGCAGCTCAAACACCGCGTCGCCGATGTGCGCAAGGGCGAGGGCGGACATGGCGTTCACCTGCGCGGGTGTCATTTCCGGGTGAAATAAATCCTTCATTCCGCGATGAGGCGGTATGCACCGTACATACCTGCGTCGTTGCCGAGGGTGGCGAGGGAGAATTCCGTTCCCTTGCAGGCGTGGAACATATGCTGCTCAAAATGCCGTTTCGCGCCCTCTAACAGATATGTACCCGCCTTGGACACGCCGCCGCCGAGAATGATGCGCTCGGGGTCGCAGACGCAACACGCCGAGGCAAGCGCCTCACCGAGATAGTCAAAGACCGATTCGAGCGTTTCTACGGCAAGGGAGTCGCCGGCCTTTGCCGCGTCGAACACGTCCTTGCAGGTCAGGCTTTCCGCACTGCGCAGCGTGGAGGGCGCGTCGTCCCGGGCAAGACGCTCCTTTGTCATGCGGACAATGCCCGTGGCGGAGGCATAGCGCTCGATGCAGCCCCGTTTGCCGCAGGTGCAGGGATACTTGTCCGGTGCACTGACGGTAATATGCCCGATTTCGCCGCCGACACCGTGCGCGCCGACGAGAATTTTTCCGTTCAGAATGACGCCGCCGCCGACACCTGTGCCGAGGGTGACAAACATGGACGAACGGCTGCCTGCGCCGCCGCCCTTCCACGCCTCGCCGAGGGCGGCGCAGTTGGCGTCATTGCCGCCCTTGACGCGCAGACCCGTCAGCGCGCCGAGGGTATCGTGCAGGTTGAACACGCCCCAGTTGAGGTTGACGCAGCGATTGATGACGCCCTCGTCGTTGATGGGCCCCGGCACGCCGACGCCGATGCCCGTCACGACGCTTTTTGCAATGCCCTTATCCGCGAGGATCGTGTCGATTGCCGCGGCGATATCGGGCAGGATCCGCTCGCCCTCATGTTCCGTATGGGTTGGGATTTCGCGCTTGTCCAGCAGCGCGCCTGTCTCGTCAAACAGACCTAACTTGACGGTCGTGCCGCCCACATCTACACCGAAACCGTATTTCATCAAATGCACATCCTTTCTGTTTCTGTTGCCATTATACACAATTGCAAAGAGGATTTCTACCTAAACTTTTTTGAATATTGTATTGAGTTTTTCTCCGTTTTGATGTACCATAATAAAAAAAGCAAATCTTACCGGAAGGAGACTTCACAGATGATTAAACTGGATATTTCCAACGTATGGGGCGATTTGTCCCTGCCCGATCTGCTTGCCGCGGAGCAGGAGGTATTTAACGCGCATAAGCTCCTCACTGACGGCAAGGGCCCCGGCAATGATTTCCTCGGCTGGCTGAACCTGCCCACCTTCGAGGAGACGGATGAGATGCGCCGTATCCGCCGCGCGGCGGAGCGCATTCGCTCGGATTCCGAGGTGTTCGTCGTTGTGGGCATCGGCGGCTCTTATTTAGGACCGCGTGCCGCCATCGAGCTGGTCAAGGGGCAGAACCATAACCTCGGCGGTAAGGATCCGCAGGTGTTCTTCGCGGGCAACAACCTCTCCACCCGCGCGTGGCAGGAGCTGTGCGCCCTGCTGGAGGGCAAGGATTTCTCCATCAATATCATTTCCAAGTCCGGCACGACGACCGAGCCTGCCATTGCCACCCGTGCGCTGCGTTGGATGCTCGAGCGGAAGTACGGCGCGGAGAAGGCGAAGAAGCGTATTTATGTCACTACCGATCCCGCCAAGGGCGCACTGCGTCAGATGGCGACAGAGGAGGGCTATGAGACCTTCGTCATTCCGCCCAATGTGGGCGGACGCTACAGCGTGCTGACGGCGGTGGGTCTGCTGCCGATGGCGGTCGCGGGCATCAGCCCCGTTGATGTGATGCTCGGCGCGGCGCGTGCGAGAAAAGAGCTGGATATCCGCTCGTTTGAGAACCCCGCATGGCAGTATGCCGCCATCCGCAACCTGCTCTACCGCAAGGGCAAGTCCATTGAGATGCTGTGCTGCTATGAGCCGAGCTTCCGCTATTTCGCGGGCTGGTGGCAGCAGCTCTTCGGCGAAAGCGAGGGCAAGGACGGCAAGGGCATCTTCCCGGCGACCGCTGAATTCACAGCGGATCTGCACTCCCTCGGGCAGATGATCCAGCAGGGCGAACGCAACCTGTTTGAGACGGTCGTCCGCTTCACCCCGCCGCGCAAGAAGACCTCCATTGAGGTGGATTGGAAGAACCTCGACGGTCTGAATTACTTAGAGGGCAAGACGCTTGATTTCGTGGAGGAGCAGGCATTCCAGGGCACACTGAGCGCCCATGTGGACGGCGGCGTTCCCGTCATGGTGCTGCAGACCGATGAGGTCGATGCGGACACCCTCGGCGAGCTGTTCTATTTCTTCGAGCTGTCCTGCGGCATCTCGGCGTATATGCTCGGCGTGAACCCGTTCAACCAGCCCGGCGTGGAGTTCTATAAGAGAAATATGTTCAAGCTCCTCGGCAAGCCGGGGTATTGATTCGTAAATACCTACACGAGATTGCCACAGCCAGTGTGCGCACCGGCTTCACAATGATAAAGAGGGTAGCCAAT
>CAMAEX010000133.1:0-5566 GCA_945832065.1 uncultured Clostridia bacterium
TAAGCATCGCGAAAATACGTCTCGTACCAATCACGATATCGCAATTAAAATGTGCGTTGCACATTTTAATTGGTGATTGGTATGACTGTTTCGTTTATCAAGGCGCATTCTCGCCTGTGGAGGGCAAAGTATTCCCCTCTGCTTCCGCACGCATAAAAGCACAGCACCGGGCGCCGCAAAACGGCGTTCGGTGCTGTTTTTCATAAAATCGGAATTATTCCGCGATCTCGTGGACAATTGCCTGTCCTTCGACGAGATTCGCCATGACAAGCGTCCCGTGAATGGCAACCTGCCGCTCCAAAAGATCGGTCAGAATGACCATATCGCCGTCGCAATCAATGCGCATGACGTTCTGCATCGCAATATTCTCCGGCTTGACGGACTCCTTATAAACGGTAGAAAGGCACATGGTTGTTCGCTCCTTATTTTAAAGATGCCAGCACGGCGGAAAGGCGCAGATTGCCCTTTTCAAATTCGGAGACGGCGGCAAGCACCTGCTCCGAAGCGGCGTGATTCCCCAGCTCTCCGAGCTTTTTTGCCAGCTCCGCCAGCTCGCGGGCGTGGGCGGCGTTGTGGTTCACCATATACTGCATCAGAGCAAGCGTCTCCTGCATCGGGTCGCAGCCTGCGCAGCTGCCGCACTCGTGCGCACAGTCGTGGCTGTGCTCATGGGTGCCGTGGTCACCCTCATGGGTGTGCGTGTGGTCGCCGCCCTCATGGGTGTGGGTATGGGTGTGCTCGTGGGTATGCTCCACGCCGTCATGGCTATGGGCGTGTGTGTGGGTGTGTTCGTGTGCCTCGCCGTCATGATGATAGCAGACGCGCGGCATAAATTCGGAAAATGTCATAATGCTCTCCTTTCGGACTGTTTCTCGGAATCATTATATCCCGCATTTCGGCGGTTGTCAATCAGGCAAACTCCGCCATCACAGGCAAATACGCGATACACCGTCCTTTGCGGTCACCGGCGGCAGCATTGCCTTAGCCGTTTTGTGCCGGGATTCCCAGTTTCTCGAGTGCGGCAAGGCGCAGGCAAACGCAGAGCACCGCCATGGCTTGTTGCAGCTCCACAACGGGCGGCAGGCTCGGCGCAATGCGAATGTTGCTGTCGTCGGGGTCAACACCGTAGGGATAGGTCGCACCCGCGCCGGTCAGCGTCACGCCCGCGTCCTTCATCAGTCCGACCACGCGCTTTGCCGTCCCGGGCATCGCGTAGAGCGAGACGAAATACCCGCCGCGCGGCTTTGTCCACCGGGCAGTCTTCGTCGGCGCGATCTCCCGCTCCAACGCCTCCAATACCACAGCGAACTTCGGCGCAAGCACCTCCGCGTGCCGCCGCATGAGCGCCAAGGTATTCTCCTTATCTTTTAAGTAACGCACATGGCGAAGCTGATTCACCTTGTCATAGCTGATCGTCTGAACGGTCAGCAGCGACTCGATATATTTCAAATTTGCTTCAGAAGCTGCCATTACCGCCACACCCGCGCCGGGGAGGGTGATTTTCGATGTGGAGGCAAATTCGTAGACCATGTCCGCGTTCCCCTGCGCGGCGCAGAGGGAGAGAATATCTCGGAAGGGCATAAAGTCCCCCTCAAATTCATGCACGCAATAGGCGTTGTCCCACATCAGCGCAAAGTCCGGCGCGGCAGGACGCAGCCCGGCAAGGCGGTCAATCGTCTCGTCGCTGTATACAATGCCGTCGGGATTGGAGTATTTCGGCACGCACCAAATGCCCTTGACGGCAGGATCCCTGACCGCTGCCTCAACTGCGTCCATGTCCGGCCCGTTCTCCGTCATGCGGATCGTCACAAGCTCCATGCCAAAGCTCTCGGAGATCTTAAAATGCCTGTCGTAGCCCGGCGCGGGGCAGAGGAAGCGCACCTTCTCCTCCTTCGCCCACGGGCGGGGAGAGTTCGCCAAGCCGTGCGTGTACGCCTTTGCGATCAGATCATACATCAGGTTCAGACTGGCGTTGCCGCCGACCATGATCTGCTCCGGCTTTGTGCCGAGCAGCTCCGCGAAAAGCCTTTTGGCGGACGGAATGCCCGTCAGATTGCCGTAATTGCGCACATCGATGCCCTCGTCCACACAATCGTCAGCCTTGTCCAAAACCGTTAAAATGTCGCTCACAAGATCGAGCTGTTCCCGTCCGGGCTTTCCGCGCGCCATATTCAGCGAGAGGTGCAGCGCTTTAAATCGTTCATATTCGCTCATCAAAGCGTCATATTCGTTCGTTCTTTCTTCTTTTGTCATAGCCTGATAGGGTTTCATATGGCAACCTCCTCAATATCCGTCCCGCCGATTTCCGGCAAGACCAAATTTCAAACCTAGGCCGCAATGAATATGTAGGCGGGAACATGTCCCAAATGCCCGCGAAGCGGCGCTTGGCGATTCCCGCACCGATTTAAGAATTACTCAAATAATGCGCCTCACTGTCCTCGTCCGTCAGATACAGCTCTCTGCCGTCGATGCGGAAGGTATACTCCTTCTGAAACGGCGTGGTTCCCTCAGTGATGTCGCAGATGAGCTTGCCGTCCTTGATGCAATAGGTTCCGGTGACGGTGCTGTAATCGCTGCCCTCATAGTCAAGGTGCACCATTAAGCTGCCGTCCTCTCCAAAGGTGATCGTCTCGATCATATTGCGCTCTCCCCCGCTCGCACTGACCCAAACGCCGGGCAGGTCCTGCGGGATCGGCTCCGCAGCAAAGCTCTCCTGCGGCATTGGTTCGGTGGCAGACGGCTCCTGCACGGCGGATTCACTGCAGCCGCACAGCAGCAGACAGAGCAGGCAGCAGAGCAATAATCGCTTCATTCCATCGTCTCCTTCCAAAAGCGGGTGCGGAAGCTCTCCTCTCCGTTTTGCTTCACACCGCGTACGAAAAAGCCGTCCGCCTGCGCCGTCTCCAGCGTCAGCGTCTCACCCGCAAAGCACTCGCGGTCAAAGACGACCTCCAGCAGTGTGCAGCCCTTCGGTACCAGCGCCTCCGCATGGCGGATGTAAGCCACATTGTTCAGATGTCCGTTGCCGTCGATCTCCTGCGGCAGTACCGTCCAACGGGCGCGCTCCGTCATGTTTTCCGGCAGCGCGAGGCGGCGCAGCGCGTCCTTTCGCTCCGGCTCCGGTGTCGGCAGCGTCCAAAGCACCTCCACACTTTTCATCGGAATGATGCGCCTCTCGGCGGCATCGGCAAGCACCCATGTCTGCACGGCGCTTCCCAGCTCACCCTGCGCGTCAAAAATGGAAAAATCCCGGTTGCTGACGGCAGCCGTCGGCTTCCGCAGCCATGTGCGCACGGTAAACGCCCCCTCAGGCATCCGCGTCACCCGCAGCCGACAGCGCACCACCATCCACAGGCAGCCGAAATCCCTGAGCATACGGTCATGGTCGATTTGCAGCGCAACGGCGTGGGCAACGGCGGCTTCCTCAAGAGCGGACATCAGCTCTGAAAGCGAGGAAGCTCCGTTCGGGCGGGTGATCTCTAACGTCGGCTTCACATTGCTACCTCCAACTGCGAAATTTTATAATTAAGCAATATTTTACCACGCCCCCGCAGCGCCGTCAAGCGAATCAGCAGAAAAAAGCGTCCGAAACCTGACACCAGCCCCTCTGTAGGGCGGGGACACGTCCCCGCCTTACAAAGGGTTTCATGGCATGGAAAGGCTGCCCCAACTGTCATTGCGAGGAGCGCAGCGACGTGGCAATCTTGCGGAGGAACCACAGGGGGCATACAAGCCTACAGCCGAAGATTGCCACAACCGATGCGCAGCCTTTCACGATGAAGGAGCGTTGCGAGCGCGGCATCCCCCTTGCGGATACAAATACCCCCTTCGGCGATGCACTGCGGCATTGCCTGAAGGGGGTGCTTGTCAAAATCGTTCTTATTCGCTCAGTTTTCGCTCATTCTAATGTGATGTCCAGCACAACGGGGTTATGATCGCTGTAAACGAAGCCCTCATCCAGTGTCTCAACCCTGTCAACAGAGACATTCGGCGAGACGATAAAGCCGTCGATCACATAGTACTGTGTTTTTTCGCTTGCGGGTTGATAGGGCTGGTTGAGCAGACGACAGGTCGGTACACTCTCATCATATGCGTATTGCCAGTCCTTCGGCAATTCTTCCGTAATACTCGGTTCCCATTCCGTAGTCGCTTTGATGGGATAGCGTTCAAGCGAGTCGGGGAACGCCTGGTTAAAATCGCCTCCCGCGATCACATAGTTGCCTTTTTCATATTCCGTCTGCAGGAACGTCAGAAGCTGCTCGAATTGTGCCGCTTTGCCCTCACCGTCATCGTACGCCTCCAAATGGAAGTTGACGATCACCAGCTCCTGCTCCTTATTCTCGATGGGAGTGCGGGTGACGAGCATACAGCGCTTGAGGTTTGCCACACGCGTCGGCCACGAGAACGGGCAGGGCAGAGAATAGCGCGTCGCAGAGGTGATATCGTAGCGGCTGTAGGTCGCAATGCCGGAGTGTACCTCTCCGATGCGGTCGTTGAGAGGATAGGGCACATAATCGCAGGAATAATTCATTGCAAAGCGCGTCTCATAATCTTCAAGGTCATATTCATATTGCAACCACTGATTCAGATGGAAGCTGCGCTTAGAATCGGTGTCAACCTCTTGCAGCAGCAGAATATCGGCGTTCTGTTCGCTCAGAATTTCCTCAATACCGATCATATTCCGCTCAACCGTCTCCTGTGAGGTCGGATTTACGCCTTCACCGCCGTCCATAAAGAAGTCCGCGTCCTCGCCGAGGCCGCCGAAGCCGGTGTTAAAGGTAACGAGCCGCAGATTTGTTTTGGTAAGCTTGCCAAGCGTATTATTTGCGCCCCGTTCCGCAAGCTCGGCGTGCGCAGGATTGTATTCCGTCACGGTAAGGTAGCCGACCAGTCCTGCGGCAAGCACCGCCACGGCGAGTATAACGCCAAGCAGCAGCTTCCCGATGACGGCAAACACGCGCAGTACCTTACGCGCCGTTGATCTCTTCCGCTTCTTCGGGCGTTCGACCCTTGTAGGCTCCCCCTCGTAGCAAGGTTTCTCCTCGGAATTCTCCTCTTGCTCCGGAAAGAGCTGCGGAAGCTCCTGCGCGCCCTCGGGGAGGGCATCTTCCAAATCATACGCATCTGTGTCAAAGCGTACGGGGGCTTCCAGCTCCTGCTCGCTCCATTGCGCTTTCGTAGGCGTCGTAAAAAAGATGGTGTTGCCATCGGGCGGAGTCTGCTCCTCGGGCAGGCCGTTGTTCCGTTGATCGTCCATAAAGACCGCCTCCTTCCTGCATATCATACCATGCTTTCCGCGCAAACGCAAGCATTTCGTGTTGGGGAACGGCGCCACGCCGCCAGCAGGACGCAGAAGAAAGAAAAAAGTTCCGCCAAATCAGAAAAAAAGGATTGCATTTTCCCGCAAATATGCTATAATAGACAGGCACGCGGCAGGAAGTTTCATTTTCTGGTCGCACAATCAAATATTTGGGCCTGTAGCTCAGCTGGGAGAGCGTTCGGTTCGCATCCGAGAGGTCGAGAGTTCGAGTCTCTTCAGGTCCACCATACATGAAAAATCCGAACT
>CAMAEX010000134.1:0-5563 GCA_945832065.1 uncultured Clostridia bacterium
AGAACTGAGCGGCTATCCCGACGGCGGCAAGACCGCAGACTGGGCAAGTGACGCGTTGCAGTGGGCGGTGGCCGAGGGAATCATCAACGGCTCTGAGGGCAAGCTCCTGCCGCAGGACAGCGCCACCAGAGCGCAGGTCGCGACGATCCTCTATCGCTCGATGGACTTGATTACCGAATAAAGCACAGAAATAAAGCGACCACTCTGAGGCAACAAGCTTCAGGGTGGTCGCTTTGCAGATAGGGGACAGTCATACGCCGTGTGTAGGAACTGCCAAGTAGGTACAAAGAAAGTGCATAGATTGCCGCGTCGCTGCGCTCCTCGCAATGACACATCGGAGGCTTTTTTAACAGCCCCGTACAGGGTGATTCAATGTATGGAGTGGGTTATTCGGTTGGGATACATTTTTCACAGGGAGAATAATCCCCTGTGGCATAGTCCTCTTTCGTCATGCGGCGGATATTGTCTTTACTGCGTACATAGCCGCAGTCGGCAGTATGATATTTTGTACCGGTCTCCGTCAGATAGTATTCTCCGTAATAAGAGCGTTCCTTGCTTACAAACGAGAAAATGCCGCACCCAAGCAGCAGTGCCGAAAATACGGAAAGGAACGCGATGGCGAGCTTTTTATGGCGCCTTACGAACAAGCGCAGGCGCAAAGAAAGCGGCGGGTGGAGCAGAAAATGCGCAAACTCGTTTGCCTCATGCTCCTGCTGCACATCCTCTCCGAGGATCGGCTGCTTTGACACATGACCGCAAAAGATGTGCCCCTGCTCATGTGCGAGCACCATGCGCGCCTCATCCTCGTTCAGATCGCTGTGCAGAAAAACCAAACGGAACTCCTGCGACACATAGGTAAAGCCCTTGGAGGAGGCAGCATACTGCTCCAGTCCGAGCGCGTGGATGAGCGCCTGAGCGTCGTCCTCGCAAAGTCGGTTGAATTCGACGACGGTATAGCCCTGACGGTTCAGCACAGCTTGCAGCGTCTTGCTGTCGATCTGCGTCAGACGGTATTTTCTGAGAAAGCGTTTTGCCGCGGCTTTTGCAGGATTACTCATGCTTGCCTTGCGTCTCCTTATATCTTTTCAGCGCCTCGGCTGCGTTTATGCAGGAGGGAGCGACCTTTGCAGTGTCAAAGGAGACACCGTTGAAGGATTTGACGACTGCGTCGCCGGGAAGCTTATTGCAGCGTGCGTATTCCACCATCATGACCGTTCGAATTGCATGGAGCGCCTGCTCGTCTAAGCATTCAAGCAGCCCCCTGATGCCCTCACCGATGAGCAGTGCGGAATCTATGGTAAGAGGAGACAGCACCCCATTGTTAAAGCGCTCAATCAGTTCATCGGGGAAAGCGGAGATGCTGCGCAGCATTTGATGCGTCGCGTGATTATAATCGAAGAAGAAGATCAGACAGAGGTAGGTGTCCCATGACATTTTGCGGAGCTTGCCTTCAATCGCACCGTAGGTCTGGCGGGAGACGCCAATCAGGTGCGCCAGATCGCCCTGCGAGATGCCGACCTTTGCCCGCAGTGCGGGAAGATTTTCCGTCAGCGCGGTAATGAATTTATCCTTATCCTCGTCGGTCAGAACCCATTGATTCGAAGCAGCCATATTGCAAGACTCCTTATTCTGAATTTACCTTTATCATACCAAAGCAAGCTTCCTTTTGTCAATAGGGGGGAGGACAAAACAGCGCATGACGCTGATCAAAGAACGTCTTCACCGGTCGCGCAATGACAAGCGGAGAAACCGTCTGCCTCATTGCTATGAAACCTCTGCGGGGGACATGCTGTAGGCGGCAAGTATATTCGCATTGGAATATGATCCTATATGTCTGCCAAAAAATCAAAAAACAAAAGGCTGTTTTCGAAACTTTTTGCTATCGAAAACAGCCTTTTCATTGGTGCGGGCATGGGGATTTGAACCCCAACGCATTGCTGCACAGGAACCTAAATCCTGCATGTCTGCCAGTTCCATCATGCCCGCATATGAACAGTCGAGAAATACCCGACTGTTATTTATTCTATAAAAGGGAAGAAAAACGCAAGAAACAGTTAAATATATACAAGGTTGTTTTCTCTTCAGGGCATGCGCCATTCTGTCAGGCCATTGGCGCTTCGTCCCATTACGACGCCCGCCGCGGTAGAGGGACTGCTAAACACTCTGTTCTCCGTAAATGTCCAGTTCGCATCGATGATGCCATTCTCAATCAGTTTTTGCCGGAGCGTGCAAATTTGCTTGGGGCAGGAACGCGTTAATGTATCCGCGACCTGTGATCCTTTCAAAACAACAAATCCCTCATTGGTCTGCATTCCTTTCGCATTTGCACCACGGGCTGCCTGTATATAAAGAATTTGTTTGACAGGTTCTGCATCATTTGCTTCTTCTGTTATCAATGGTTCAAGGACTTTATGCCCTAAAACATTATTGATCATGCAAATATTATATAGGAATTCCTCCATTTCCGCTTGCTCTGCTTCTGTAAGGGAAGCGTCAGCAGGGATTGTAGAGTTCTCGATATAGTAGCGATCTGCCTCTTTTGCAAGTAAATAACATCGGTGTTCAAGATACTTGATATGTGCTTTATTGAGGCGATTGTCTTTGCTGATATACACGATGCACTCATTCCAGAAATCTTTTCCATTTGGAGTATCATGCTGCTTCAACCGTTCATACACATTCTCTGCTTCACCAATATACACAATTCCTTTATCATCGGAATCGCTTTTGCCGAACAGGAAATAAACACCGCATGCAGCTAAATCCTTTCTGTCGCCACATCGCTTTACATCAATTCGCGGAATTTTATATGCTTTCCCATTCCAGTTGGATAACTCACATACCCAGCGTTTGTTTGGATCGCCCTCAATCAAGAACAATGATATTGTCTTACCGAATAAAGTCATATCTATCTCCTTCAAGCGCCTTCTCTGAGGTGACAGCACCTAAATCATACGTGTCTGCCAATTCCACCACGCCCGCGTATTCTTTTGCACCTCTGTTTCTTACACGGGGAGATACCCGAGGCGGGGCGCACAGCCTGATCCACGGTTTAAAAAACAGGCGAGACTGCTGTTAGAGAACGGATTGCCACACCAGTCTGAGGAGTGGTTCGCAATGACAGCGGGTGACGGAGAAAAACCTTCCCTGGGGTGACATCACCTAAATCTTGCATGTCTGCCAGTTCCATCATGCCCGCGTATTGTGCTTATTTTAGCATTTTACGGGCGCGGTGTCAAGGCGTGGGAGGCAGGGCGTTTACAAATAATTAAAAAATGCTTGACATCTCGCGGTGTGGACAGTAAAATAAACCGTGGATTAGTATGGCTCGCGCCGCGCGTGGGGTAGCGCGGTCGGGCGTTGCTTTCTCTTGGAATTGCGTAATTGCGCCGAATGGTTTCGATCCGCTTGCTTTTGCCGAACGATGTGTCCGGTGCTTTTGGCATCGAACGCGGGCTTTTCCGGCTTTGGCAAACGATTTTTTCAGGTCATTTCCGCTTTTTTTCGCATTCTGCACTTGCTTCGGATCGCCGAGGCAGGCAAACCCAAATTTTAGAAACAGGAGGTGTATTCTCAGGAAATATGGAATGGTATTTTTGGCTCATCATTGTAGCCGTTTCTGCACTGTTATTCTTCTTCATCGGCGTGCTCTACCGCAAAAAGGTCGCTGAACGCGAGATCAAGAGCGCCGAGGACGAGGCAACGCGCATTATCAACGAAGCCATCAAGGGCGGCGAGAGTAAGAAGCGCGAAATGCTCCTCGAAGCAAAGGAAGAAATCCATAGATCCCGTACCGAATACGAAAGGGAAGTCAAAGAACGACGCAGCGACCTGCAAAAGCAGGAGCGCCGCTTGCAGCAGAAGGAGGAGTCCCTCGACAAGAAGCTGGACGCCTTCGAGCGCAAGGAGGAGGAGCTGCACAAGCGTCATGCCGCCGTCGCGGCGACGCAGGAGGAGGTCAATCTCATCAAGAAGAGCCAGCTGGAAATGCTGGAAAAGATCTCTGCACTGACGCAGGAGGAGGCAAAGGCTCAGCTCCTGCAAAGTCTTGAGAACGAATGCCGCCATGAGGCAGCGATGAAGCTCAAGGAGATCGAGACGGAGACGAAGGAGAACGCCGATCAGATGGCGCGGGAGATCATCTCCATCGCCATTCAGCGCTGCGCAGCGGATCATGCCGCAGAAGCCACCGTGTCCGTCGTTGCCCTGCCGAACGATGAGATGAAGGGTCGTATCATCGGTCGCGAGGGCAGAAATATCCGCACCCTCGAATCCATTACCGGCGTCGATCTCATCATCGACGACACGCCGGAGGCTATCACCGTTTCGTCGTTTGATCCGGTGCGCCGTGAGATCGCCCGCCTTGCGCTGGAAAAGCTCATTGCCGACGGCAGAATTCACCCGACCCGCATTGAGGACTTGGTGGAAAAGTCCCGCAGGGAGGTTGAACGGGTCATCAAGCAGGAGGGCGAACGCGCCACCTTTGAGACCGGCATCAACAATCTGCATCCCGAGCTGGTCAAGCTCCTCGGCAAGCAGAAATACCGCACCTCTTATGGACAGAATGTGCTCAACCACTCCATTGAGGTTGCTCACATTGCGGGGCTTTTGGCAAGCGAGTTGGGCGTCGATGTTGCTTTGGCAAAGCGCGCCGGTCTGCTGCATGACCTCGGCAAGTCCGTTGACCACGAGATGGAGGGCAGCCATGTGCAGCTCGGCGTCGAGCTGGCGCGGAAGTACAACGAGTCCCCCGACGTCATTCATGCGATCGAAGCGCATCACAACGATGTTGAGCCGCGCACGATCATCGCCTGTCTGGTGCAGGCGGCGGACGCGATCTCCGCGGCACGCCCCGGCGCAAGACGCGAGAACGTCGAAAACTATATCCGCCGTCTGGAAAAGTTAGAGGAGCTGACCGGCTCTTACCCCGGAGTCGAGAAGTCCTACGCGATTCAGGCAGGCCGCGAGGTCCGCATTATGGTCAAGCCCGAGGAGGTCTCCGAGGACAATATGGTGTTGCTTGCCCGCGAGCTGGCACACAAGATCGAGTCCGAGCTGGAATACCCCGGACAGATCAAGGTCAATGTCATCCGCGAGACCAAGGCGACGGAATACGCGAAGTAAGATATATCATACAAAAAAACCTCCCCTTCGATCGGAAACGGTCGGAGGGGAGGTTTTTTAGTGAAAAGTGAATAGTGAATAGCTTCCTACGGATTTTGAATTTAGATATTACAGATTTGTGGGCGGGGAATAAGAGAATGGGTTTGTGCATAATCGGGTTTCTGCACGCGGGACGTCGAGGACGCCGTCCCCTACGGCGAGGGTGCGTTCTACGGTCGTAAGGCGGGGCACCCCTGCGCGCCGACCGCGTAAGCGGCAGACGGTACGGGCGAATAGGTTTGTATGCGGTCGGTAGTTCCTGCATGAGATTGCCACGACCCCGTTGGGGTCTCGCAATGACATGGGAAGGGAGCTTGTACGCAGTCGGGGATTCCTGCACGAGATTGCCACGGGCGCGGGGCGCCCTCGCAATGACATGAGAAGGGAGCTTGTACGCAGT